>JAYTTM010000206.1:0-8250 GCA_043745055.1 Chitinophagaceae bacterium
AGCGGAAAGCCTTTTAAGTTGGTAAAATCTATCCTGTTCATTATGGTGTAAATTTTTGTATTTTAAAATGAAAGCCTGGCAACCGTTTGCGCATAACCATGCCCCGCATTTCTATACCACTAAAAACTATATCATTCGGTACCATCACAATAAAATCATCTGCATACAATGCACCTTCTGCACGGGTGTATAAATACACCGGTAAAGCCTCACTGCGCCGGTATAAAAAAACGGGCTTCAATTCAATACGCATGTACAAATACACTGGTGGAAATTCCTGCACATCTGCAATAAAAATTCTCCGCAATGTGCCGTCATATCTGTCATTCAACATGGCTTCCATGTAACACACCTGCGGTGTTATTGCCAGGTCGTACAAAGTATTTTTTCTAAACCTCAAAAAGTCTACATACAATATATTGAATGGTGCCAGCAAACTTTTTAACCAGCTAAATACCCGTGGGCTTTTAATACGGTTAGGTATCAGCCATTGGCTAAGTTTTGTAAAATTTATATTGTATATTTTATCAGCCATTAAATGGGTAAATAAGTAATGTTTAAGTTAGCATCAAGCAATACCAGGTAACCGCTATCCGGCACAAAATCAATGTCAATAGTTGTAAAAGGCAACGCACCATATTTGGTTTGTATCGCATCAATATGTAAGTCATCAACACCATCAACCGCCTGTATGGCATCTACTAATTTTTGCACACTAAACCGCCCGTTAAAATCAATATTGCTCAAATAATTTCTTGCTGCATCTGCCACCGGTGTTAAGGCGGTTCCGTCAATTCTTTGCCCGTTGATGTTTAATACAAGCGGGTTAAACTTTACACGAAGCGTAAGCAATAACTGATCAGGGTCGGTGCTGGTAATGGTTGTAGGTACCGTTAATGTGCTGCGTTTTAATTTTACGCCTGCATCTTTAAACCGCATTACATATTCAATAGCTGCATTCAGTTCGGGTGTTGTTAATTTACCTAAACCGCTGCCCACTTTTTTTGCCAGCTTTAAGCGGGTGTATGGTTCTTGTACAAAGGCGGCGTATGCAATTATTTTACTGGCCGCAATTACATCATCACTAATGCCGGTGTTATCATAATAATCTTTTTCAGCTACCAGGTTATAACCATATTGAAAAGCCTTTACCTTGTTTACATACCACCGTGCAGTATGCGGATTTTTTTCTAAGATGATAGCGTTTACATCAGTTTTAAAAAGGTCTATCAAATTGGCAATTGCCCAGGCACAAACAGCCACCGCATAAATAATACACCTGTCAAGGTTGGTGGCACTCCACAAACTGGTATTAATGGTAACACCAACAGCTGCCGCATTGCTTACATAAGCATCAGTAATCATTTGCTGGTAATATGAAATTGGTTGTGCCATTCTTTTTTTTAACTCACTATAAAATTTGTTCCAATCTGCATGTACCCAATGCCGCCAGGTATCGGTATTGCAAAGGCGTTGCTGGTGATGTCCAAACTGCTGCCTGCATAATATTTTGATACTGCCAAATCCGCTGCTTCCACTTTCATTTCAACACCTGGTGCCACATCATCTGTAATACCAATGCCATTGCCAAGGGCCACGTTAAACAGTTCATCCACCGTACCGCCATATTGTGCGGTAAAATCAACCAGTGTTTGAAATTTTTTTATTATCATGATAAATAAGGTGCATCAAATTTTAAAACACCATCTACTAATTTTAAACTGTTTACCTGCATACCATCCCGCTCAAATTCCTTCTTAACTTCTGCTAAAAAATCGCTTACATTATCATCTTTTAAAAAGCCATAAGCACCTACACAGGCCGTTGGGCTTTCTTTAAATTCGCCTTTACTGCACAATAATAAAAGCTGCTGATGCTGCAAAGTGCTTTCGCCTCTTACTATCTCTCCATTGGCGTTATAGGCCAAATCGAAATTGTTCAATAAAATATCTGTAGGCATGTTATTGTATTTTTCCTGTGGTTGAATTACCAACTACTGGATAAATGCTTGCTGTTAGCCCTAAACCCGGTACCTGTAAATCGCCATAGGTTTTAAAGTGATTGATAATTTCATCAGCCACTCCTTTCCAAAAGGCCAGTCTTGCCGCTTCCAGGTCTGCTATATTAACTTCGTTATAATAGTTTGCCCTGTTGTACAAAGCCGTTCCAAGTGTATCTTTATTTAGTGCCATCAGCGTAATAAATTATTTAGTTTAGTTTTTGCCTGGGCCAGCTTTACCCTGTCTGGGTTTCTGCCTTCAATTATTATGATGGGCTCTATTGCTTCAACAAAAAGTATTAGCGCCTGTAATAATGTATCAGCCCCTTTTTTAAACAAAAAGCCATTCGTATTGATGCTGTAAACTGTTGTATCAATCACCGCTTTTAGTTCTGTTATTTCATCAACAACCAGTACAACATACTCATCGCTGTTTTCAATTTTACCCACCAGTACAGTGCTGTTTACTTTAGGTATTAAAAGAACTTTGTTGCCATCTTTAATAACTGCCTTTAGCCTGGCATCATCCACCGTTTTGCCGTTGCTAAATTCTATGGCCACTGTATCATCAGCATTAACCGCAGTAACAGTTGCGGGCTTTATTATTTTGGGTGCGTACTGGCCTGCAAAAGCCCCCAACTCATTTTTTATATCTTCTAAAACTTCACTCATATTTTTTCGCCAATGCCTATTGATCTTCTAAAACCATTCATACCCCAACCTATCTCCACATTTTGAACAATGTATTTGCCGCTGCGCTCCACATACTTTTTATCTTCCAGTAATGCCCTGTCGCCTGGTTCGCAATAAGGCTGTCCAAATGCGGTTATCTTTCCTTCGTACCCATCATAACTCATTTTCTTTGCCTCTGTATCTGCCAGCTGTTGCAGGCTGCTTTTATCTGTTATAATGTGGCTGGTACGTGTTTTAATAACTCCTTTCTTTCCGGTGGTGGCCTTTGTTTTTGTGCCGTCTTTATTTTCACCAATCCAATTCACTGTTACTTCCTGGTTGGCCGCCTGCCGAAGTTTTAAATTGTTATCTTTTATCACATTCCACCCCAGGCGGTACTTAACATCTGCCTTTGTTTTTACATATTGCAGCCCGCCATATAATTTATTGCCTGTAAAGAAAAATTTTATCAACTGCTTACTGGTGCCTTTCAGTTCTTCCAAAATCCTTGTACCACTTTTGCCGGTCAATATTATTTTATCAATTACAAAATCGGGTATGTTGTCATCCAAAATAATGTCTGTGCCTTCTGTTATTTTCCGCAGCAATGCTTTTAACTGTATTTTTTTTACAGTGCCGGTAAGCATTTTTTTGCGGAGCTGGTAACTGTAGCCTTCACATTCTATTTCTACAGGCTGCGTAAAATTTACACGGCTTACAAAGCCCTCAAAATCTTGTTTTAATACGCCGTTGTAACCAAGTTTTATAATTACCTTATCGCCTTCTTTAAAAAGCTTTGCGGTTTCAGCGCTGGCCGTAATAACCTCACCGGCCCTTTTTATTCTTGCAGTTATCGGTACTATTATTACTGCCCTATCCACATATTCAAAGATGCTTTTGGTAACTTTAACACCGTGCGGTTTTAGCCGCTTGTATACACCAATTGTTATATCACTACATAGTGCAAAAGCCATAATTATTAATCAATTTCTAAGTCAAAAATCATATCGCTTTCACATTCAATTTCAAAAGGCTTTGCATGTTCAACACCAGCCACAGCGGGCCACTTTATTTCTTTAATTATTACACGGTGGCCAATCTCATCCTTTCCTTTATCATCACTTTTGCCGCTTAAAAAAATATCAGTTAAGGCGCTACGCAGTGTAACGCTTTGGTTCTTTTTAAAGATGGCAAACATATCGGTTACGCCATCTTCTACCCACACGTTATCAGGATTAACCAATATGCCTTTTATATTTATACTAAAATCATCAATGCTTATTAATTCATGTACACTTCCACCACGTTCGGGCATTGCTGTATTTACAAAAGTTTTTTTCCAGGTGCAGCCAATAACCGCAAAAGGAAGAAGCACGCCGTTTAATTTTACAGGTAAAAAAAACTCACGGCCAAATAAATCGGTATCATAGTAAGGCTGTCCTAAATTGCTGTTTGCAACACGTTCTGGTGCCTGCTCAATTGATGCAACCTTTGCAGGTGGGTTGTAACCAAATGCATTATTAAAAACCTCTTTAAAATTTAACTCACCCATTTGCTATTGCTGTTCCGTTTATTGAATACATTACCATGCGCATTGTTTCTCTTACCGCACTTTCAATTTCGTTGGCACCTTCCTTCATATCCATCACATGCACTTCCAGCTTTTCAATTTGCTTTCCAATATTTACAATAATGCTGCGTTGCCCGCCGCTGTTGATGCTGCTGCTTTTTTCTTTTGCATCGCCGCCCAGCATATCTTTTGCTGTAATCTTGCTGCTCCTGTCGCTGTTAAGCGAAATAGGATTTACCGCTACTGCCGCCGCAACTGCCGGTTGATATAATGAGAAAGCACCGCCGCCGCCATTAAAGGCAGGGTTAGCACTAAAAGCCGTTTTTGGTATTGTGCCGTCCACCACTTCAATAGTAGTTTTGCCGCCGCCAAACAAACCTTTAATATGGCTGTAAACCCATTCCACTTTATCAAGTATTGGCTTTATAATATTATCCCAAAGCCAGCTTATGGTATCGCCAATAGCACGCATAGACCATAAAATAGCCTCTCCGATTTTGCTTATTGCCCAAAACAAATCTTTCATTAATACACTTTTATCAATCCAGGCAACAACACCTTCTACTATATGCCATACATTGCCTATTAGCGATTTAAAAGTTTTCCATATATTGGCTGCGTATTCTTTTATGAGGCTTATATATACCGACCAAGAGCCTGTTGGGCTAAGAATTTCATCCATTATTTTGGGGATGTTATTCAGCACATCAATTACGGGTTGAATAACCGGCATAATGGTGCTAAAGCTGTTTGTTATACCAATACCCATATCTAAAAACCAATGGAAAACCGGTTGCAATGCGGTGCCAATATCAGCAGCCGTATTTTTTAAGTTATCCATAAACGTACTCCACTTACCGCCCACCGTTTTGCCCTGTGCATCCAGTGCGCCATAATATGCGCCGCCCTTTTCTGCTGCATGTTGTAACGATTTTGAAAGCAGCGCATAACTTACATGCATTTCTTTCACCTGGTCAATATTTTTGCCGGTGGCATCTGCCAGCAGCTTGTAAATATTTATACCGGCAAATGCAAATTGTTTTATATCCATTGCAGATGCTTTACCAACAGTTTTTATTTGCTGCATATTAACTGCCATGCGGCTCAACTCATCATTGCCACCGCCAACGGCACTAATGGCATTACCCAAATTCATTGCATCACGCCTGGCATCTTTGGCGCTTAGCCCTGCACTTATTAATGCACGATTTACCATCAATAAACTTTGTGTATCAAATGGTGTTACGGCTGCATCTTTTTTAATATTGTTGTAGGCTTCATCTGTACCCGCCCCTAAAAATGTTTTTAATCCAACTTTATTTTGTTCCTGTTGTACCGATGCAGAAATGATGGAGCCAGCGCCGTTCATCAATGCGTCGCCAGCCATGCTGATACCTGATGCAATTAAATTGCCGCCAACAATAGAAGAAAGTAAACCGCCGCCGCTGCTACTTTTTTCACCTCCTTTATTTTCCAGTTTTTCTATTTGCTTTTCCAGCTTTCTTGCTCCGGCAGTGGCCGCATCAAATTCTCCTTTTATGTGGGTGCCAAACCGGATGGTGTTCATTTGCTCTAAAGCAGATCGCAGTTCGTACACGCTGGCGGCCATTTTTTTACCGGCATATTGCACACCTGTAAACTGACTTGTAATTTTGTTGGCCGCACTTTCACTTACACCTGCCGCCTGGCGCATGGCCGGTGTAAGCAAATCCTGTAATTTTAATATAAAGGTTAGTGCGTTGCTCATTTTATAAAACAGGCCATTAGTTATTATCCCAATGGCCGTTGCTTAGCTTCTTCTTTTCTTATATGTGTAAGTATTGCGTAATGCTCGGCCCATTCATCATCTGTAAAATTTTGTACCACCTCCTTACTAAAGCCAAAGTGGTAATGCATCTGGCAATTAATATACAACACAGGGTTGCTTTCAAAATTGCCATCAGCAGCGGCTAACACTCCCCCAGGCTGCCTTTCTTTTTTTCCATCAGTTCTTCAACAAAATCAATCAACCCAAAATAATAGCTGTCCAATTTTTGCAATTCATCGCAGCCGCCTAACCAAATTCCTTTTAAAATAACCTCGTTAAATTTTGCGGGGCTGGTACTTATTTTACTCGTAGCAAGGCTGTATAAATTACGGTCAACAGGGCGCAGGTAGCATACCTTGCTGTCTATTTCGTATTTAAATACTTTGCCGTATTTTTCCTTCCATTCGGCAATTTGTTCCGGTGTAACTTCTCCTGTTAATTTGTTCATGATGGTTATTTTTGGTTTAAATAATGCGGGTTAATTTATAGTTGTTTCAATCTTAAAAATATAAGTGGCAAAGCAATTTCTTTAAACTTATCGCCGGTCTTCATGCCATCTTCAAAATCGGAGAACTCCACATTTTGCAGCGTGTCGGTATTTAATTGAGATGCGTCATCACTTTTTTGATAAAGGCAGGTGATGTCAATGTTCTTGCCTGGCACATCGGTTATATCATCATACCCTGCCGCACGGGCAGCTGCGTTTAAAGCATTAAAGTCGCTTTTTAAAAGCATCAGCGAGCCTTCGTATTTTTTATTGCCACGTTGTACAGCTTTAGGCTGGTTGCCTGCACCGTATATCAATTCTTTCTCCTGGCTTTTTTTGTAAGTAAGGCCACGCAAACCAGTTAACTCCATGCCGAGCAAGCTTACTCTAATGTCTGCAAACTCATATTCCCGTGAATCGAATGCCATGATATTTTATTTAGGTTTTGTAATGAAATTATTAATGGGTAAAGCCCAGGTAAACCGTTAATGTTCTTAAGCATCCTTTAGGGCGAACCTGCAAAAACAAATACACCTGGCCGGTTTGTAAAATATTAAAATTTGGGGTGCTTATATTGTTGGCTGCATACAAAGGCGCATACGTTACAGCATCAGGGTTTACCAAACAATCTACATCGGCAGTACCATCTTTTTTGGTGCTTAGCTGGCTGCGCATGTTTACATCTAACGCAGATTTTATGGCATTTTCCAACGCCTTTTCCACAACAGGGCTAAGGCGGCCACCAGCGTCAACATTTACATCATCTTTCAGTTGCAAGTAGTAAGTGGCGTATGCAATACGGGTGGCGTTATCAATTACCAGGCCGTTGGCAAGGTTATTAAAATCGTCTGTTGGTGCAGTTAAAGTAAGGTCATCGGTAAACACGTAACCACTTGCAATTTCGTTGCGCTCAACACTTATGTATCTTTTGCTCCAAAGTAATTCCAAATCGCTGGCAGGTACATTTTCAACCAGCACAGCGCCTATTTTTACAAGGTCTGTTTGCGGTATATTTAATGAGCCATCTTTAATGCGGCCAATATTTCGTTGAGGCCCTATTTTACTGCTACGGCCCAGGCAAAGCAATAATGCATCCTGGTTGTTGGCATTTATATTAAACACTACAACACACACGTTTCGCTTTGTATCAGTACTATAATCTTTTGCAGCCGTTGCCGATACAAAACTCATGGCCTGTATAAAAATCCTTATCGGTTTTTTATATGCCAGCCAATTAGTGGCCAAAGTTTGTGCAGCAATAACCGCATCGTGTACATCCTGGTCGAAGCCGTTTGTAACAGTAGGCGTATAACCCACAGCAGGGTACCTTATAACACCCAACCGGCGCACCGCACCATTAGCCAGGGTAAGTACTTTATCTGCATTGGCAGGCAATAACAAAGTGGCCATTGTTGTAGTATCGGCCATGCACATAATATACAAAGCTGTACCATCGCTTGCTTCGCCAAAAAAGCGGGTAGTAATTGCGGCAAGCAACGGAGCGTTGTTTACCTGGGCAAATGCAATGGCTGCATCGTTTTTACTTTTTATTAAAAACGGCACACCATAGCCTGCAACCGGTGCCGCTGTTGATGCAATTAACAAACCGCATGCCCCGTAGGCTGGAATCCCTAAAAGGCCAAGCCCGCCGTTGCTTAAATTTATGGAGACTGATGGACGCATTATGTGCTTTTTAAGTACTTAAAATATTATTA
>JAYTTM010000207.1:0-8246 GCA_043745055.1 Chitinophagaceae bacterium
ATGAGTAAAAGATATTTTTCTTTCAAAGCTGCAATTCATTAAAAAAATCGGGGTATGCCCCTTTTTTACCATTTTGAGCGTCCTATGCGTCCTAAAAAATAAGAACTAATAGCAGTAAGGGTTTTAGCGGCAAAAAACAGGACGCTCCCCTTTTCAAAGAGCGTCCTATGAGCGTCCTATGCGTCCTACTTTAGGACGCTCATTTTAAAAGTAGGACGCTCTTTTTTGATTTAGGACGCTATAGGACGCTCACAAAAGCGGGGAGCGTCCTACTTAACTAATTGAAAGTCAATTATTTAAACAGGGTAGGACGCATAGGACGCTGGTTTTCCCTATTATAGGCCATACCCATATTATTTCACAGCATTATTTTACAGTATTATTTCACAATTAAAAACAAAAATTACAATGAGAATGAAAAAAAGTATCTACGAAATGTTAGATAACAAGCATACGTCAATGCTTAATGAATCTGAAAATTATTTACTAAAATTGGCAAGTGATTTTAACCTTAAAAAAATTTCAAAATTTGAATATGATAAAAAAAGAATAGATTGGGAAGATGAACTTTTTTGCACTCATTTTATGCTATGGAAATATGATTTAGATAAAGCGTTTAAAAAATACAATGAGGCAAAAATTAGTTATCTCGAAAATTATCGAATGGGAAATATCAACCTGCTTAATTCAGGAACATCTGAATGGGAATTAAAAGAAAAAATTGATAAAGCAGCAATCGAAGCGGCCAAAAAAGCCTACAAGGTTTTAGTTAACAGAGCAAAAAATATTCCTGTTCACTCAATCCTTAAAGATTCCATCCCAATTCCCCCAATAGATTTTGATAATGATTTGTAATAATATTTTCAATAAAAAAACCGCTGCAATTGATACAGCGGTTTTTTATGTCTTAATTTTTAATCCTGGTAAGTTTCCACTACAGGGATTTCCCCGGATAAAAATTTCTGCTGGAAGCTGATCCACGCCGAGAACATATTTCCTCTTTCCGGGTCGCATAGAAAATCAAATCTTTCAAAATTGTTTTCAATAAATAAAATCAATCTTTCAAATGTAATATTTTCGGGCAGGTTGCGCCTGATAAAACAGTATTTTAAAAAATCACCTTTATATTTTTCCCCAGAAGTTGTTTTTAAAACTTTCTCATACTCCTCCAGCGATACCCTAAATGATTGTTGCTTTTCTTTTTGTTCTTCTTTTCGTTTTCTGTAGGCTTGTTGTTTGCAAGCTGAGCTACAATACTCTTGATAATCGTTTGCTTCAAATGATTTGCTGCATGTAACACATATTTTAGTACTCATTTCAATGCTTTTTTTTAGTTAGTGTATAAAAGTTGGTGGAGTTACGGCGTTACGTTACGATATAGAGTTACTTCTAAAACTCAATACTGTAAAGGATTCCCAATAAATGAAATAAAAATGCAGCTAAAAAAAAGTTACGGTATTAATACCGTAAAAAGAAGGTATGTTATGATAATAATGCTAATAATGATGATAATAATTAAGTTTTAATGCTGCATTAATGCCGTAAAACTTTTATGAAGTTACGCCTTTGAATGTGGGTAACAATTTAAAAAACTGTCAGCTCATCTAACCATGATTGTAAATATATAGGTAGCTGATTTGCAAAAACTGTCAGCGATTATGTAAGTAAATAGCAAAAAAAATCGGCTGAAACTCTTTACTGTATTGAGTTTCAGCCGATTTAACTAGTGCCCACGAAAGGAATCGAACCTTCACACCCTTGCGAATGGCAGATTTTGAGTCTGCTGCGTCTACCAATTCCGCCACATGGGCATTTATTTTAGCAATGGTAAAAAGACTTAGCTTCTTTAAACGGCTGCAATATTACGTCATCCATCCAATCTCTCCAAAATACGTTGTACATATTTTTTCTTGAAATAGTATGCTTTTACTTTAAGAAGTGCTTCATTGCTGGTACTTTCATTGTAACCTTCAATAATGTCTTTTACTTCCTCATACAAATCTGTTTCAATTTCATTGATGGCAGTTGCTGAATCTGCGGATAAGTTTTCATTCAAATCCATCATATCCATAAGGAAATCCTGCGGTAGCTGGTACTTTTCATCAGCTGCCAGCAAGCCTTTCAGCTCTAATACATATTTGATGGTTTCATCCTGGTTTTGCAGCAATTTCAATGCCTTGTTGATGGAGGATGATTTTTCCAATGCGGTTGCCTGGCCATCTTCGTCGGCCTGGGTAAAAAAATCGGGATGGTACTTTTTCTGGAGCTCAAAATATTTTTTTGCCAGCTTACTTTTATTCACTTTCAGCGAAACTGGTATTTCAAACAATTCAAAATAATTCATGTGTATGATATAAGGTTTTCAATTTTCCAATTGCAAATTAATGATAACTTGCGGCCTCAATAACGATTGATGCTCAAAATAGCTTTAATAAGAGAAGAAAAAATTCCAGCGGATAACCGGGTGGCGCTTACACCTGCTCAATGCAGATGGCTGCATAAAAATTTTCCACAGATACAAGTGATCGTTCAACATTCCGGTATTCGTTGTTTTACAGATAAGGAATACGAAAGGGGTGGGGTAGAAGTGCGGGAGGATATCAGCGATTGTGATGTAATGCTCGGTATTAAAGAAGTACCCAAAGAGAAGTTGGTACCAGAAAAAAAGTACCTGTTTTTTTCACATACAAAAAAACTACAGGCGCATAACCAACTACTTTTTAAGGAAATTCTTAAAAAGAATATTACCCTCATTGACTATGAGTGCCTGGTGCATGATGATGGTCAACGGGTGTTGGGCTTTGGTTTTTTTGCAGGTATTGTAGGTGCTCATAATGGCATGATGGCCTATGGTAACCGAACCGGTTTATTCAACCTTAGCAGTGTACATTCCAATAAAGATTACCGTCAATTAATTCATACTTATTTTGGTTTAAAAGTTCCCAATATAAAAATAGCGGTTACAGGTAGCGGCCGGGTAGCGCATGGTGTGCTGGAAGTAATGAACCTGATGGGTATTACCGAAGTAGAACCTGATGAATACCTTGAAAGAAAGTTTTCTTACCCTGTATATGTTCAATTAAAAGGGGCTGAGTTGTACACACACAAGGAATTAAAGACTTACAAACGGGAGCATTTTCACCAGTTTCCGGAGCAATACCGAAGCAGGTTTTTACCGTACACAAAATGTACCGATGTTTTGATGAACGGCATTTACTGGACGGAAAATGTACCCAGGCTTTTTGAAATAAGCGATGTGGATGAAAGTTTTTCTATTCAAACAATTGCAGATATTACAGATGATGAACATGGATCAATCCCCATAAACCTCGGCGATCAAACCATTGAAAATCCTGTGTATGGGGTTGATAAAATTACCAAAGAAAAAACTGAACCTTACCTGCACAGTAGCATCGATATTATGGCAGTTGGCAATCTACCCAACGAGCTGCCAAGAGATGCCAGCCAGTATTTTGGTGAACAGCTAATTAAATATGTGCTGGAAGATTTGGTTAAAGGAGAAAGCACTATGATAACTAGCGCAACCCTTACCCACCAGGGAAAAATTACGGAGCCTTTTTATTACCTGAAAGCCTATGGCGGAGAATAAAATTTACAAAAACAGGTAGTAATCTTTCAATAAACCGGTAAATATTTCTGTATAATTATTTGCTTCATTTTTAATAATGATTTCTTCACAGCTTACATTTTTCTGCTGCCTCGTAAATAGTAGCATTGCCCTAAAGTAATCATGCGTGGGCGTTTGTTTTACCAATACTTTTTTGGTAAGATACAAACCAGGTTTTGCAGCTTCTTCTATACAAAAATTCGCTCTGTGGTATGGCAGCAATATTGCAAAATATCCTTTATTATGCATGGTTTTATCAACAACATTCAATAACTGTTGCAGTGTTAAAGTCGTATCATGCTTTGCTGCATTTTTATTGCTGATGTTACTTTTTAAATCGCCTTCAAAAAAAGGTGGATTGCTGATGATGCAATCGTATTTTTTATTGGTATTAAACGTTGTGATGTCCGTATTTATTACTGTGAGCCTTTCACGCCAGGGCGATTGATCAATGTTTTCTTTTGCCTGCTCAAAAGCTGCTTTATCAATTTCTACAGCATCTATAAAGGCGGTTGTTTTTTGAGCAAGCATTAAACTTAGTAACCCGGTACCAGTGCCAATATCAAGGCAATTATTTATCTGGTTAATTTCGGTAAGTTCGTATGCAACCCAGGCACCAAACAAACAGGCATCTGTACATACTTTCATGGCGCAGTGCGCTTGCTGAATAGTAAATTGTTTGAACTTAAAATAGGTATTGGCCATAATAAAAACATTACCAGGCAGCCCTTGCCGAAGGAACTGTATGGAGTGAGACAAAGTCTTTATTCAAGTATTTGTAATAAGCTGTAATGGCAATCATGGCTGCATTGTCGGTGCAATATTCAAATGCAGGAATATAAGTTTTCCATCCCAGGGTTGAACCGGTTTCCTGTAATACTGTACGCAACCCTTTATTTGCACTTACGCCACCTGCAATGCAGATGTTTTTAATGCCAGTTTCTTTGGCTGCCTTCTTTAATTTGTTTATTAAAATGCTTACAATTCTACCTTGGATGGAAGCACAGATATCAGCCAGATTTTCATCAATAAATTGTTGCCTTTCTTCAGCAGTTGCTGTAAAGGATTCTTTAAAAACTGTGCTGGTACCGGCATTTTTTAGAAAGTATAAGATGGAAGTTTTTAAGCCACTGAAACTAAAGTTGTAGCCCGGTATCTGTGGCTCAGGAAATGCAAATCGTTTGGGATTACCGCTAGTGGCATATTGATCAATTAATGGGCCACCGGGGTATGGCAGGCCAAGTAATTTAGCGCTTTTATCAAATGCTTCTCCCGCTGCATCATCAATGGTTTCTCCAATTACCTTCATTTGCAAGGGACTCTCACACAAAACAATCTGTGTATGACCACCGCTTACCGTTAGGCATAAAAAAGGAAAAGCTGGTTTATCGGTTGCTATTAAATTGGCCAATACATGTGCCTGCATGTGATGCACCGCTATCAAGGGTTTATCCAATGCAAGTGCCATGGATTTGGCAAATTGTGCTCCCACTAACAACGAGCCAATCAGACCCGGTGCTTGTGTAAATGCAAATGCATTGATATCTGCCAAAGAACAACCTGCTGTTTTAATTGCTTCATCAACAACTGGTACAATATTTTGTAAATGTGCCCTGCTAGCCAGTTCTGGCACCACACCGCCATATTTTTCATGTACAGATTGGGTGGCGATGCTATTGGATAAAATAATCCCGTCCCTGCAAACGGATGCAGACGTTTCATCGCAGGAAGATTCAATAGCCAGAATAGTTACAACGCTTCCCTGCAATGGTTGCTTAAAACTATTAACGGCATTATCAGCAAGTGAACTATTATTTAATGTATCATTCATAAACCTCAGCGAATTGAACACAAAGAAAAGCATTTATGAATGTAATGCTGAAGCTGCGCTTATTAAAGTCCCGTTTTGTAGGTATTCATCTAAACATCTAAACTCTCTAAACGTTTAAACTTTCCAGGCATCTAAACTCTATAAACTTCTAAACTTGTAAACGCTCATTGCATTAACTACTTGCTCCGTATCGCTACTACCGCATCCATTTTTGCAGCTCTTGAAGCAGGGAAAATTCCTGCCAAAACACCTACCACCAAACAAATAATAACTGTACTGATTAGTAAAGGAATGGAGATATAAACCGGGAATTTGAGTGGCCCCGATAATATTAAGGTTAAGATATAAACAAAAAATAAACCGATGGCGCCTCCCATTAAACAAAGGATGGATGCTTCCAATAAAAACTCAAAAAGGATACTGCTTCTTTTTGCACCTATGGCTTTCTTTAAACCAATAACGCTGGTTCTTTCTTTTACAGTTACAAACATAATATTGGCAATACCAAACATGCCTACTATCAAACTGATAACGCCAATTAATCCACCCACAACATTTACTGTGCTGAACAAACTTGTAATTGCCTTACTGAATGCTTCTACGCTGTTTAAAGAAAAGTTATCTTCCTGTCTTGGGGCCAATCTTCTAATCTGCCGCATGATGCCTTGTAACTCATCACTTAAAGCGGTGGTAGAAATAGTTGCCTTTCCTGTTGCAATCAATACAGGATTGCTGTATTTTTCGGGTACAATTTGTTTGCATAATTTATAAGGAAGCATAATGCAGTTATCATAATCCCACCCAATAAAATTTTTTCCTTCTTTTTTTATAACCCCAACAATAGTTACATGCTTTCCTTTTATTTCAAAATATTTACCCAGGGCCCTTTCAGCATTGCCATATAATTTTTCTGCATTGTCAAAACCAATCAGACCAACCGTACTACCACTATTAAACTCTGTTGAAGAAATATACCTGCCTGTAGCAAAAGATATCGGTTGAATGGACATTTGAGATTCTACTATACCATATACAGAGGCATTTTGAATAACATCATCTTTATATCCGATATTGCCATTTGCACGCATTAAAAATGAAATATCCGATGCCAGTTCCGAGCGTTCTTTTATCAGGTTCATTTCCTCATATTTCATAGTGGGCCTTGCCTGATATTTCCAAAAGGGCTTGTCGGGGCCTCCACCATATTCCCATTTATCAATATAAATGGTGTTGTTTCCCAGAGTTTGTACTTCGTTTTGGATATTTCTTTCCAAACTGTTTACGGTTGCTAAAACACCTATTATGCAAAATATACCAAAGGCCACGCCGGTAAGGCTAAGGCCCGTTCTTAGTTTATTTACCCGCAGTTCCTGCCAGGTAAGCCTAAGTGAGTTGATTAAAATATTAAGCGATTTACGCATTATTCAAAAATAGGGTAAGATTTTTTCTGCAGCATGTAAAATGTATAAGTGGTTAAAATGTAGCGTAGCTGCAGTTATTTTTGTTACAGCCATTTAACTAAAATATTTTGTAATTGTAGATTGGTTTTGTTTCAGCCAGGCAATTAATATTGTGTTGGCTAGATAAATGTAATTAAAGAAAAAAATTATCAGTTAGGAGAATTATTCAGAAAATAAATACGGGTGTCTATAGATAACGCAAAGGATTGCGTCTTCCATTAAGGATGTATTTTTTTACATTCATCCAAAAAGCAATAAAAAGATAAACTATAACAGGAGACCCCATTGTAAGAAAAGAAATGTAAATAAAATATTTACGAATGGTTGAAGTTGCAATGCCTATACGTTCGCCAATAGCTGAACAAACACCAAAAACATGCCATTCAATAAAGAGTTTAAAACTATTCATGCTGCTAATTTAGTAAAATATAAGTTGAGAACTTACAGTAAATTTATGATTTTTTTAAAATGATAACAGCCTTTTTGTATTTTCGCCTTCAACACTTTTTTAAACAAGGAAATGTAAATAATGTTTAAAAATATTATTAAGCTCTTTTTTTAAATAAAACGTGAAAATAAATTTCAAATTGCGCAATTATATAACCAGCTTGCCGGCAGGCAGGTTTTCAAATTAACACTATGGCCTTCGACATTGACATGATCAAAAAAGTGTACGCCCATTTCGGCAGCCGCATTGAAGCTGCCCGTAAATCAGTTGGCAAACCACTTACCCTCACCGAAAAAATATTGTATGCCCACCTTTGGCAAGGAGATGCTACCAGCGCATTTGAAAGAGGAAAAACTTATGTAGATTTTGCACCAGACCGTGTTGCTATGCAGGATGCAACTGCACAAATGGCGCTGTTGCAATTTATGCAGAGTGGCAGAACCAAGGTAGCTGTTCCTTCCACCGTACATTGCGATCATTTGATTGAAGCCAAAGTAAATAGCAAAACTGACCTTGACAGGGCTGTGCATGAAAGCAGTGAAGTGTATGATTTTTTAGCCAGTGTAAGTAATAAATATGGTATTGGATTCTGGAAACCAGGTGCTGGCATTATTCACCAGGTAGTACTGGAAAACTATGCATTTCCGGGCGGTATGATGATTGGTACGGATAGCCACACGGTAAATGCAGGTGGTCTTGGAATGATTGCAATTGGTGTGGGTGGTGCAGATGCCTGCGATGTAATGGCAGGGCTTCCATGGGAGCTTAAAATGCCTAAATTAATTGGTGTTAAACTTACCGGAAAATTAAATGGATGGACAGCCCCCAAAGATGTTATTTTAAAGGTTGCAGGCATTTTAACAGTAAAAGGTGGTACCG
>JAYTTM010000208.1:0-8243 GCA_043745055.1 Chitinophagaceae bacterium
ATAAACTTGGTATTGCACAAAAAGAATGTGATGAATCTTTGTACTGGTTGGAATTATTAATTGAATCAGGCTATTTGACAAAAAAAGAATTTGAGAGTAATAATAAAGAAGCATCTGATTTATTGAAAATGATTCGTAGTGCTATTCTAACTACCAAATCAAGAAAATAGAATATCGCCTTAGCATCTATTAATTCATAACTCATAATTTATAACTAAACAGAGATCATGAGCATAAAGAATGTAAGCATCATCGGAGCAGGCACCATGGGCAATGGTATTGCGCATGTGTTTGCCCAAAGTGGTTTTACTGTTACATTGATCGATGTATGTGCAGTGCAGTTAGAAAAAGCGATTGCCACCATTAGCAAAAACTTTGACCGGCAGGTGGCGAAAGGTAGTATTACAGAAGAGGCGAAAGTGGCAGCCATGGCCAATATCAGTACCGCAACAACTATTGCTGATGGAGCAAAAAATGCCAGCCTTGTGGTGGAAGCGGCAACAGAAAATACAGAACTGAAACTCAATATATTTAAGCAGCTGGATGCTGCTGCACCTGCCGGCTGCATCCTTGCCAGCAATACTTCTTCTATCTCTATTACAAAAATTGCTGCCGTTACCAAACGTTCCGAATTAGTTATTGGAATGCACTTTATGAACCCGGTGCCGGTGATGAAACTGGTGGAAATTATCAATGGTTATGCAACATCAAATGAAGTAACCAATACAATTGTTGCGCTCAGCAAACAGTTGGGTAAAATACCTTGTGTGGTAAATGATTATCCAGGCTTTATTGCCAACCGTATTTTAATGCCGATGATTAACGAAGCCATTTACAGTTTATACGAAGGTGTAGCTGGCGTGGAGGAAATAGATACCGTAATGAAACTCGGCATGGCGCACCCGATGGGCCCATTGCAGCTGGCAGATTTTATTGGTCTGGATGTTTGCCTGAGTATTTTAAAAGTATTGCAGGATGGATTTGGTAATCCTAAATATGCGCCATGTCCTTTGCTGGTGAATAAGGTGACGGCGGGTAAGTTAGGGGTTAAGAGCGGGGAGGGTTTTTATGTTTATACTGCAGGCAGTAAGGAATTGGTGGTTAGCGGAAGCTTTAAATAGCATGATTAATTTTTTTTTAGCAGGATACCTATCACCATTATTGCCGAATTTTTTTTGTTATTTAATATTTGTTTTCAACTGCCTTTAATATTTATTCTTAAGCTTATAAGAAAGAGTATGTTGAATGGATTACCGGAGCTAAACTGAGAAAACCGAGTACAGGCGAATGGCACAGGCAATTGAATTGTTAGCCGAAGGGAAGGGCTTAATGATAAATATGCGATTAAGAAATAAAGTTCAACAAATTTGCCGGATTGTTTTATTACTTGTCTCAATTGTTTTTTATTGGCTATTCTTCCATTTAAAAGTATTGATGATATGGTCCATATCAGCCTGTAAAAAATCCTGTACGGGTTTTAGAGAATCTGCATTGGGGGTTACATCAAAATACAATGCGCCTCGTATAAAATTATGAATGCTGTCGGTTAAAAAAAACTGTTTGGCTGTAGCAGCGTTGCCGCCCACTTTAAAAAATATACCACTAATTCCGTTGGGGGTTTTAATAAGGCTGTCTTTAATGGAAGTGGCAATAGCATCATTTTTATTCGTTAAAGTAAAAGCGTCAGCAACCATTTTATCAAATAGGTTTGTACCCATTGAATCTTTATACACAGCATTTGCCTGCTTTATTTTATACAATGCTTTTCCACCAATTATTTTATAGCTTAAAAAAATCCTGCTATTAAACTGGGGGAAGTCAATGTTGCGCCAGTAGGCATTTTCAGGATTGTTATCAAAATAGGTAGTGTCCTGTACAATGGTTGCATAAACGGGGTATTCAAAACTGTAAGGGAATCCCGGCTCATCAAAAGTCTGGTATTTTCGTTCAGGTAAATCAATATTGAAATACCCCCGCTTTTTAGAAATATAGGGAGAGTTACAGGAGGAAAAAAATAATACACAAATAATGATAAATAGAAAAGAATGATACAGGAATTTAGAACTGGAAATTGGGCTTGATTTTCTATTGTGCTGGCGGGTCACTTTTTTTGTGGTTATATTCCTCTTCATTTTTTGAGAACTGTTTTCCTTGTAGTAAAATTTATGCTTCGGCGGCAACTTGTCTAATCACCACTTTAATTTTATCAATCCTGTTTTTCTGTATGGCTAAAGGGATAAAGGTAAAATCACCACTTACAATTTCTTCATCTACCTGGGGGAATTCGCCTGCAATTTCCAGCACCAAACCGGCAAGTGAATCACTATCACCTCTCACCTTTTCAAAAGTATCACCGGGAAGTGTCATAGCTTTACATACATCGTTAATCATCGTTTTTCCTTCAAAAATATAGGTAGAATTATCAATCTTTTTATTGGCACTTTCTTCATCATCAAACTCATCTCTTATGTCACCAATAATTTCTTCCATTATATCCTCTAATGTAACAATGCCAGAGGTACCACCAAATTCATCTACCACCAATGCAAAATGAATGCGCCTGTTTCTGAATTCCTGCAGCAGGTCTTCAATCAGTTTTTGTTCATGTACAAAAAATGGAGGTCTTACTAAACTGTGCCAATCATAATTATCAACTTTACTGGCATTTACATGCGGCAGCAAATCTTTTGTATGCAGCATGCCAACTACTTCATCCAGGTTTTTTCTGAAGACTGGCAACCTGGAGTAATGCAATTCCTCCACTCTTTTTATTACATCATCAAAACTACTGCTATGGTCAATGCCGCTTACGTCAAGTCTTGTCCGCATAACCTGCTTAACAGGTGTATCACTAAATTTCCGTATACCTTTTAAAATTTGTTTTTCTTCAACAGTAGCTTCATGGTCGGGTAACAGATCAATGGCATAATCTAGTTGGTTATTATCTAATAGAGAAGAATTATAAGGAGAAAATTTCCCTTCAATACCATCGCTAAGTTTTACCAGCCGCTTACTGAATCCAACACTAAAAAATAAACTATGAAATATTTCAATCACCAAAGAAGAAGTGGAAGCAAACCAAATTTTATGATTGGTTGCCCAAACTTTTGGTAGTACCTCACCAAACAATACAATTAAGAATGTAACGGTAAATACTTTAATTAAAAATTCTATCCAAAAACCAAGTTTGAATATTTCCAGCCAACCGTCCATTAAAATATTGGAAATTAAAATGATGCCAATGTTTACAAAACTATTGGCAATTAACATAGATGCCAATAATGTTTTTGGCTGCTCCAGCAACAGTACAATTCGCTTAAAGGCAGGCTGTTGCTTGGTTTTAAGCATATTGATGTCTTTATAGGTAAGCGAAAAAAAAGCTACTTCAGAGCCTGCCATTAAAAACGAAACAGTAAATAATAAAATAGCTAAAAAGATAAGAACTGCTGTGGCGGCAGGTGTAATTGCCAGCAGCGTAAATTGAAGTTTAGAATAATAATTAATAACCGAATGATAATCCAAAACAAGTAGATTTAATGAACAATATTTTCTATAGTTACAGGTGGTTTTTATAATGTAACTATTACTAAAAGTAGTCTAAAAAGGCAATCTTTCTGGCCCGGGTCCTTCTTCCGGCCTTGGTCCTTCTTCCCCAAGGTCATCTGCAACATCTACATGACCACTACCACCTGCAGCATCACTTCTTTTATCCAGCATTATAAGATTATCTCCTACAATTTCTGTTGCAAATTTTTTATTGCCATCCTTATCTTCCCAACTTCGTGTTTTTAATCTTCCTTCTATGTAAACCAGGCTGCCTCTGTGCAGGTATTTTTGGGCAAGTTCGGCAAGTCCTCTCCAAAGTACGACTGTATGCCATTCGGTTTGAGAAATCAATTTACCACTTCTGTCTTTGAACGTTTCGGTAGTGGCCAGTGAAAATTTTGCCACACCGATATTACCTTCTAAAAATTGCATATCCGGATCTTTACCTAAGTTGCCTATCAGCGTAACCCTGTTAACTCCTCTCATAGTTTTATGTCTTTTAGATGATTACAGCAGTCTTTAAAACAGATTTAAAGATACATTTTTATCTTTTAAATAGGTAGTTATAAATTTAGGGAAAGGTAACTTCTGTAAATCAATTACGCTGGTTTTTTCAAATCCGGGCAATTTAGGCGCTTTGGTTAGTTTTACTTTTATAAACTGCCCGTAAATGGTTTGATGCGTCAATTGCTGTTTATATATGTCCGATATGTGAATTATTTCAAATGCCTGATTGCCTGTAATTGCTTTCATTGTTTTTAACTGCCTTAGTTTTTTAACTGTTAATGCTTCCTTACTTTCTATCAATGTAAATTCATATAGGTTTTCCCAAATATCTTTAGCGCCTCTTTTTCTTACATATACGTATCCTTTGTATTCAACAACAAGGTAATTAAGCCACCTTATTTTTTTGGTGATAAATTTTTCTTTTATGGGCAAAATGCTGATGAGGTTGTTTTTATACGCTTCACATTTTTTCGCCATAGGGCAGGTTTTGCATAGCGGAAGTTGGGGTTTACAAATAGTAGCTCCAAAATCCATTAAAGCCTGGTTGTATATTCCCGGCATTTTTTTATGCAGTAATTCATTGGCTAGATTGTTATACAACTGCTTGCCAATAGTAGTATCAATGGGGGTATGCATACCAAAAAACCTCGATAGCACCCGGTACACATTTCCATCTACCACGGCATGAGGTATGTTAAAGGCAAAAGATGCAATAGCCGCAGCAGTATAGGGCCCTACACCCTTGAGTGCTAAAATATTGCCATATGTTGTAGGGAATACCCCGTTTAATTCATGGGCAATATATTTGGCAGTAGCAATCAGGTTTTTACAACGGGTATAATAGCCTAGTCCTTCCCAAATTTTGAAAACGGTTGTTTCTTCAGCGTCAGCTAGTAGTTTTATTGAAGGAAACTTTTTAACAAAGCGGTTGTAATAATCAAGCCCCTGATCTACTCTTGTTTGCTGTAAAATAATTTCACTCAGCCATATTTTATAGGGATCTTTTTCACCTTTCCATGGCATTTCTCTTTGGTTGTAAAGCCTGTTCCACCTTAAAAGCTGACTACTAAAATCACTTTGAACGTTTTTCATTATTGTTTAAATCATTCCCATGCAAGGGTTTTTTATAAATAATCAATTTCTAAACGGTAATAATATCGCTAATTCGCATAAAATTCCGCTTATTTCGTTATTTTAAAGAATACTAGTTTGATAATCAGCTATTAATGTTGCATTTTACAAAATAATGTATTAATTTTCTATTTTATAAATTACTTAAAATTACTTTACGATGAGAAAAGCAGACCTCATTTCCGAAATTTCTGACAAAACAGGCATCCCAAAAGTAGATGTGATGGTGACATTAGAAACCATGTTTAAAGAAATAAAAAAATCACTCATAAGTGGAGAGAATATTTATATCCGTGGTTTCGGCAGTTTTATTATTAAAAAAAGGGCTGCAAAAATTGGTCGCAATATTAAAAAAAATATTGCTGTTGAAATACCAGAGCATAACATACCTGCATTTAAGCCAGCAAAGGAATTTGTGCAGGAAGTTAAAAATAAAAAAATGGACGAAGCAGCTCCTCCTGCATTTTAGAAAAACGGTATGTTCTATTTTACGAGCCATTGGCCTTAACCTTCTACTGCCTTATTAATAAGATTTGGCAGCAAATAATTGTTGTACTTTTGCAATCTTAATTTTTTTTGTGAAAAGACAACAACTCTATCTTACAATTGCTGGTGTAACATTACTTTCTCTCTTATTTATTTTTGGCACAACAGTTGCAAAAAAAGATAAATCTCCTGAATCTGGCACTATGCAGCCTGGCAAAAAAGTATTTAATATTGAGCAATATGCCCAGGTAGCAAGGCAGAAACTTTCAGTTTCACAATCTAATTTTATTAATGGATTAGAAAATAGTGTGTCCCGTGGGGATGTTAAAACCCAGCAGGAGCATGTATTTACGCAACTGGCTAACTACTGGAGAGATAGCCTTCACAATCATGAACTGTACGTATTTTATATTTCAAAGGCAGCATTGTTGGTAAATACTGAAAAAAACCTCACCTTTGCCGCCCGTCAGATTTTAACGGAGGTGAAAAGAGAGGATGATCCGTCAATAAAAGGATGGAAAGCAGAACAGGCCATTTCTCTGTTTGAAAAAGCTATTGTTGAAAATCCTGTTAGTGACTCATTAAAAGTTGAATTAGCCAGTTGTTATGTTTTTGGCAAGGGTATGGCTGGCGATGCGCAGGAAACCATGAAAGGCATTCAGCAGCTATTGCAGGTGGTGAGAAAAGATTCTGCAAATATGCAGGCTCAGTTGGTGTTAGGTATTGGAGGCGTTATTTCCACCCAATATGATAAGGGGATTCAACGGCTGGAAACAGTTATAAAAAGCCAACCTTCCAACATGGAAGCTATCACTTGGCTTGCAGAAGGATATGAAGCAAAGGGTGATAAGTTAAATGCCATCAAATGGTATGAGTACAGTAAAAGGATAGCAAATAGTGCGATGTATAGCAAAGAAGTAGATGCACACATAAGGCAATTGAAATAGAAGAATTGAAATAGATCAGAATAAAAATTATTAATTAACAAGTAAAATATTACACATGCCTTGCGGTAAAAAAAGAAAACGTCATAAGATTGCAACACACAAGCGAAAAAAGCGTTTAAGAAAAAATCGTCATAAGAAGAAATAAATCTTTGTTGTAAAGACGCTGATATCGCATTATCTGCACTTTTAATTATAACGTAATCTATGGTTTGCAAAAACCATGGATTATTTTGTTATGTACTTCTTAGTGATTTTGTAGCTTCTCTTAAAAAGTGTATTGTTTGACAAAGGAATTAATTATAAATGCCGCACCACAAGGGGTTGAGATAGCCCTGATGGAGGACAAGAAATTAGTAGAGCTGCACAACGAAAAAGCTGATGCCAACTTTGCTGTGGGCGATCTGTACCTTGGAAAAGTGAAAAAACTTATCCCCGGATTGAATGCAGCTTTTATTGACGTAGGTTTTGAAAAAGATGCCTTTTTGCATTATACTGATTTAAGCCCCTATGTAAAATCTTTACTGAAATTTACAAACACTGCCATTAATGATTATACAGAAACCGGCTTTGATTTTGGAAAGTTTTTAGTAGAGCCTGAAATTATTAAAACAGGCAAAATTGCAGAGGTTTTAAGTGGCCGTCCCAATGTATTGGTACAAATTTTAAAAGAGCCGATCGCTGCAAAGGGCCCAAGATTGAGTTGCGAACTTTCGCTCCCCGGTCGCTATGTGGTAATTACCCCCTTCAATGATGTTGTTGCTGTTTCCAGAAAAATTCATTCAAGCGAAGAAAGACGCAGGCTTCAAAAAATTATAGAAGCAGTAAAGCCAAAAAATTTTGGTGTAATTGTTCGTACTGCTGCAGAAGGCAAACAAACTGCTGAACTTCACGAAGACTTATTATCCCTTGTACAAACCTGGAAAACTATTCAGGTTAACCTGAAAAATGCAGTTGCGCCCACAAAAATTTTGAGTGAGCAGGGCAAAACCAATAGCATGCTTCGTGACTTGCTTACTGAAGAGTTTAACAGGATTGTAGTAAACGATAAAACCATTTTTGCTGATACCAAGGCCTATATTCAACGGATTGCTCCGGAAAAGGCTGATATAGTTTCTTACTATAATAATGGTTCACCCATATTTGACAGCTTTGGAATTACAAAGCAGGTAAAAGCTGCTTTTGGTAAAACTGTTAACCTGCCAAGCGGTGCTTATCTTATTATTGAACACACCGAAGCCCTGCATGTAATTGATGTAAACAGCGGCTACAAAAGCGTAAGTAACAATCAGGAACAAAATGCCGTAGAAACCAACCTGGAAGCCGCTGAGGAAATAGCTCGTCAGTTACGACTTAGAGATTTAGGGGGGATTATTGTTGTTGATTTCATTGATATGAAATTGACGGAAAACAAGAAAAGACTGGCTGACGAAATGGAAGGCTTTATGCTTACCGACAGGGCCAAACATGCAGTGTTACCCATTAGTAAATTTGGGTTGATGCAGATTACCCGGCAGCGTATGAAGCCGGAGATGAACATCAACACATCAGAGATTTGCCCAGGTTGCCACGGTACTGGAAAAATTTCATCAACATTAATTTTAGAAGATGAAATTGAAAAAAATCTTA
>JAYTTM010000209.1:0-2245 GCA_043745055.1 Chitinophagaceae bacterium
GGATACCGTATCAATAATAAACTGCAGTCATTTGGTACTGAATTAAAATCCTCTTTTGGTAATAGTGGTAGATATGCTAATAAACTCAGGTTGGTTTACACTACGTTCAGAGATAACCGGGATCCACTTTCCGCACCTTTTCCTGTTATAAACTTATTGAAAAATGGCGTACGCTATATCATTGCAGGTCATGAACCATTCTCTATTAATAATATATTGAACCAGGATGCATTTCAGGCAACCAATAACTTTAATATTATTCTACCAAAGCACACGCTTACTGTTGGGGCATCGTACGAGTCATTCAAATTTGCCAATTCATTCAATCTGCAAGGGTATGGAAATGGAATTTTCACGAACAATAGTATTGAAGATTTTTTATCAAAAGTTCCAGAAGATGAACCATTTTTATTAAAACCTGATTTTTCAGGATTTCAACCAATATCAGCTGCTCAACAATATGCAAAAAACAGGGCTGCTACGGGTGCATGGACATTTTACTATTTAACTGTAGCGCAAATTTCCGCTTATGCCCAAGACGAATGGAAGCCATCTAAAAATTTCCGGTTAACTTATGGCTTACGAATAGATGCACCTTCCTATAGCAATGCAAGTTTTAAGAATCCCAATTTTAATATTGATGGCACTTTTAAAGGTACTTTTCAGGAAGGCTCCCCAACTATTCCAAATAATGATAACCAGGTATTATTCGATGAAACTGGAAAACAGATAACCAATGGTGTGGGTAAAGATTTAGACAATACAAAATTCCCTACAAAAAAACCTTTATTTTCTCCAAGAATTGGTTTTAACTGGGATGTGAAAGGAGATAAAACAGTTCAGTTAAGAGGCGGTACTGGTTTGTTTACAGGTCGTTTTCCATTTGTTTGGATAGGCAATCAGCAGGCAAATCCATACACAGGATTTTATAATGCCACTACAGGTAATTTTCAATGGCCGCAAATATGGAGAAGCAATTTGGGGTTTGATTTTAAAATCCCGTCAGGAACTGTTTTTTCTGCTGACATAGCCTATTCTAAAGATAGGAAAGCAATGATGGTACGCAACTACAATTTAGGTACTCCTACCGGAACATTGAATTCAAATACCGGTGATAAAAGAAGTATTTATAAAGCAAGTGATAAAGGTACAGATGGTCCATTTGCAAATCAAACTTATGTATTTACCAATACCAATAAAGGTTACCAGTTTAATGTGAGTGTACAGGCACAGCAAGCATTTAAAAATAATTTTTATTTGCAGGCTTCTTACAACTATTTAATATCAAAAGATGCCAGTTCAATTTCTGCAGAAATTTCCAGCGATGCATTTGACAGGAACCCAATTTTGAATAATGCAAATGCCGCAATAAATTCCACCTCATTGTATGGCAATACGCACCGTTTTGTATTGGCCGGGGTAAAAAAGTTTGATTATGGTAAAGAAAATAAATACGGAACCACTATTTCTTTCTTTGCCAACTGGGTAAGTGGCGATCGCTTTGCTTATGTGTATGGCGGCGATATCAATAATGATGGCACAGGAACAAATGACCTGTTATATGTGCCTACCAATACGGAAGTAAACAATATGCAATTTGTAAATTATACTGATGTATTTGGAAATGTTCAGTCACCGGCAGCGCAGAAAACTGCTTTTGAAAACTATATCCAATCAGATAAATACCTGAATAAACGTCGGGGGAACTATACAGAAAAATATGCTGGTGAAACACCTTGGTTCAGTCAGATGGATGTAAGAATATTGCAGGACTTTAATTTCAAGAATGGCAAAAAAACTAATACGGTTCAGTTCAGCATTGACATACAAAATTTTGGTAACCTTATCAGCAGTAAATGGGGCGTACGTAAAGTTGCCACGAACTCTGGTTTCGTGCAGCCAATATCTGTAAATGGTTTTAATGGAACAGGACAGCCAATTTTTACTTTTGATCCTTCATTAAAAAACACCTTTAATTCAAGCCCGGACCTTATTTCTCGCTGGCAGATGCAGTTTGGAATGAGGTATATCTTCTAAATACAACAACTTTAATTTCAAAAGCAGGTAGGTTATCTTACCTGCTTTTTTTATTTTTACTAAATGGAAACAGAAAAATTACGGATAGATAAATACCTGTGGGCAATACGGCTTTTTAAAACAAGAAGCCAGGCGGCAGATGCCTGTGATAACGGCAAGGTAAAATGCAATGGAGATAATGTAAAAGCATCCAGAAACGTACACGTAG
>JAYTTM010000210.1:0-8224 GCA_043745055.1 Chitinophagaceae bacterium
CTGAGGGCTGCAAAAGTAGTAAAATTTAGTTGGAATAAGCGCTGGGTGCAAATGTTAGGCTTTTAACAGTTTTCCTCTGTAAGTCTGCCCGTCAATAACTACCTGATAATAATAAATACCAGCTGGTAATTGAACAATGTTAAATTGTTGGGTATTGCTGAAAGCAGCCACCTTACTGCCTATAGAATTAAAAATTAAAATTTGATTGGCTAATATTGCTTGCCCGTTTTGCTGGCATTTGAATATTCCAGTACCCGGGTTAGGGTAAACAACTACTCCTGCGGCAATTAGGGGTATAGCGCTTCCCGTTGCGCAGGCTGTTAAACTTTTTATATACAAAGGATCATCACCCAATCTTTTTATTGTATAACAATCTCTGCCGTTAAATAAAGTAATGATGGCATTGGGGCTGATTATATTGGGCAAATCAATTACAGAAATGTTTGAATATTCATACAATTTGCCGGCATCATACACCTGCCATTTTAAATTGCCGTTTGTTGCTATTGCGTTTAGTTTAGTTAAGCAATTGTCCAATTTATTTTCTATTGTAATTTTAAAATCTGCAATGGTACAGGCATTTTTAGCAGCATACCACTGTACATTACTGATGTTGGAAAAGCATAAACGGTATTGTTCCATTTTAAATACCTTCCAAAAATGCCCGTTACTGCCTGCCGGAATATCTAAATAAAAAAGTGCAGAATCGTTGCTGTTTACCAGCTTTGCCGTTACAGAGTTATTGTTATAGTCTTTAAATAAAAAAGCTGCGTTAATTGCTGCTGCTGTTGCATACCCCATGCCCCCGGGGTTACTGTTATTAATACTAAAATATATTTTTTGAACTCCTGATGGAACATGAAAGTAGCCAGGGAGACTTAGTAAATTGCTTCTGTAGTTTTCGATGGTATTACCCAAAAACGGACTATTGCGGTAAAAGTAGTTCCCGTTGGTAGTAATCGTAAGTGCTACCGCCGATTTATATTTAGAGGTAACGGTAAGTTTATACGTTCCGGCTACAGGTAAGGCTACATTTAGAATGCCGGCTGTTCCATTTCTTTCTATCGAAAAATCTTTAACTATGCCTGTTGTTTTATCTGCAGACTCCACAGTAAAATTAATATAGCCCATTTGAGGCATGCCAAATTGAGGGCTGTATTTAATTTGAAAACTACCTGCTTTATCAGCTTTAATGTCTATCTCACTTCTGCTGGCGTAGTCTTTTCCATAGGTGTAATTGATGAAAACATCTATTTTCTCTAATGGAACAAGGTTGCTTTTATCAAAATCTGCCTTTATTGCAGCAATAGCTGCAAAAGAAAACTGGTTGATTAAATCACGCTCTTTTTGTAAGTCGTTTGCAAAATATACATTGATTTCTTCAGTTGTTATTAAAGGTAAATTGCCGTTTTGATAGGCTGTACCATTAATGGTATTATACCTCAGATAAATGCTATCGGTTGGCTGGTATTTGTTTACAATATCGCTGATAAGATAATAACTGTTTACAACCTGGAGCCGGTTTATTTTGGCAAGGTATAAACAAAGCGTTGCTGCTTTGGTGGCTTTAAGCGTATAAGACTGCTGATCAAAAGCCCAGTCATAAAACAACGACATATAATGCAGGTAAGCCTTAAGTTCGTTCAATCGCTGTTTTACAATAGCCGGGTCATTTTTTGTTAGATTATCAGCCTCATTTACCAACTGTAAGTAAAGTGACATTTTGTATTTGTTATCTTGTATACCATTTGATATTGTTACTGTTTTATCATCTCCCCATAATTGCAGCAATTTGTAGATTGTAGCAGCACCATTGCCAAAAAGGTTGTAACAAAACTCATGCAAACTGCTATCTATCAAAATGCCTTCTTTTAATTGTGTATTGGCGGCCAGTAAAAAGGGCAAGCTTGCAAATTTGGCCGGCGATGCTTCCCAAACAATGCCCTGGCTGTTTTTTTCTTTAAGCCTTTGTAGCGTAGTTTTTAAATCCTGCAGGTAAAAAGAGGGGGTTTCGCCACTCCATTGTGGCAGGTTGAGATAATGGTATTCTGAAATATTGGTTGATTTACCATACCACCTGTTTAGCAGTCCTTTTGCACTGGTTTCATTTTGAAATGCGGTAGCAACTACCTGCACATCAATGGTACTGTTGATAGTAATATTTGCTGAAGGAATATCTGCATGACTATCGTATGCGTATAACTGAAACTTTTTATCAGGGTATTTATTATTAATAGAAGCAGTAATATAATTAGCCAAAGTAAAATGCTGATCGCTGGCTTTTAACAACCATTTTGATCCGCAACTATTGTTATCCATTGTATTGGCCCAATGGGCGCCATCCGCAACTTCTATCCCTACATATTCATTGTTGTAGTTAAAATTTCTAAAATAATTAGCATATATGTCTTTGTTGTTAAAGATGGTGTTTTTATAAGCTGAAAATTTTTGTTCAATATCGTTTCCCCACAGTTGCATAGCAGCGGCATTATTTACATCCGGCACTGATTGTAGCGTTGCAACTCTCGAATTATTATAAGGCGCAACATAACAGGGATTGTTTTTTAATTGGTTTAAATAGTCAGCTGTCATAATATCATCCCGGTGACCGCTAAATCTGTAAGCACCCGTCATATTGTTTCTTCGCTGATACAATGACCATTGGTGGCCATTTTCACCAAAATAGGTTTCCCAGTAGTAACTATTATCATTATCCATTACCCATGTGTTGTGACCACCGCTTATAAACCAGTTTTTGTATTTGTATCGGCAGGTATAAATAGTATCTATACGTTTGTAAGGGGAAGAAAGTACAGGAATTATTTCCCAAATGATGCCTGGCTGGTAAAAGCGAAATCCTACCTGTTGAAGGTACTGGTATATGCCAAAGTTGAGGCCATTATCCTGCGGAGCAGAAAAAGAAATAAAGCCATTGCCATTGCCTTTTACTTTACAAAATTGGTTGCCTGTGCCGGTTGAATCATATATTAATACAATTCCGGTAGCAGGCAAATTTGTATAAGGTTGTGCTGTAAAACTGCTTCCCTTTATAGCTTTTTGCAAAAGCATTGCCATATCATTGGCAGAAGTCTGAAGCAGTTTTGATGCCTTTGCAGGGTAATAAACAGTTTGACTATTTGCACTACAGCAAAATAATAAGCAAATCGAAATAAAAATGATGCGGATTTGTACCATAGCCTAATTTTTATGGATGGCTATTTTATTTGCAACAACTTTATTGCAAATGAGCAACAGGTATTTTATCTGTAAACTTATTGCAATTGCAAAGGTGGCAAAAGCTAATGCCAGTATGAGGCTGTTGTGTATATCCATCGGAACAGATTGGGGTTATAAATCTGTGCCGACAAATACATAAGCTATACCAAACGCTGAAACCAAAGCTCAGCAAGGTTTGTATAAAAATGAAGGGGGTTTAACTCTCCGTATTTTGGAAAAAAGAAGCTATTATTCCAACAATTGACTAGCTAGTTTTATAAATAAAAAAGCGGCATATAGAAGGCTTTAAAATATGAATAGGAGTAATTGTATAGTAAAAGATTTTTAATGCTTCTTCATAAGCACTAAAAATTAGAAGGGCATTTGTAGGTGCTGATGTTAAATGAAAAACACACTTCAGCAATAATATATTGATCTTTTTGTTTGCTCCAGCCACGTTGCCTGCCTTCGATGCCAATTGGTACACCTTTCTCATAACTTCTGTCTTGTAATAAGCCCGCAGTAGTTAATTGACCGTTTGGCAACCGATCAAACTTATCTACTCCAATAAAAGTGGTACTTACATCATCCAGATAATCTGTGCTGGTTAACCGGTGTGTTATCTGGAAGGAAAGATTTACTTTTTGACTTATATTGTATTTAATACCCATTCCTATGGGCACACAAACAGCCATGCTTCCATAGGGTTTGCGTTTTTTTCCATCAACTCCTGCGTATCCAATATTTTGTCCTTCTGTACCCAACGGACGTAAAAAAACTTTTTTGCCATCTAAGTAAGCGTAAGGGTTATAACTAAATACACCTAATCCCAGTGTTACAAATGGAGTAAATGAATAGGCCGGATCATTGGGCATGAACTTAAAAAAATTAAATTCGCCCTGTACCGCAAACTCCCAAATATCTGTATTGAAACTAAGGTTTCTGCTTTTTTGATAATCGTTTTTACTATAAATATCACTATACCCCAACTGTGCATAATGCGAACTAATTCTTAAGCCGAGGTAATTATTAAACTGTTTTCTGAAGTAGACTCCCACTGCAGGTTTAAGTCTGTTTAAAGATGCATTTGTGTTAAGATCGCCAAAATAATGAGCTGTCCCTATTGAAACGCCAAATTCTCCCTGCAATTCATTACCATCAAAGCCAGGTTGTGCATCTACCGCACAAAAAACTGCACCCAACAGGAATATTGAAAGAATTATCTTTTTCATATGCACAAAGTAAAGGATTGTTTTTTAATAATGTTACAGACAAAGTTGTTAAAAAATGATATACAAAGCGATTTAAAAAATATAAATATCATTCCCAAATAATAAGCCACTAAACAGTAGTAAAACATATTTAGTAGGGCTAAAAATTATTTCCAAAAGTAACTGTGTCCAAATCTTCTTACTTTGTGGCTAACAAATTCAGTATGAAAAAATATTTTCTTTTAGTGTTGCTGGTAATTAGTATTGCTGCCAAGTCGCAAATTAAAAGTAACTATGCAGTTGCCAATTCCTGGGCAGATAGTGTGCTTACATCCCTTACAAAAGAGCAACTTATTGCCCAGCTAATGGTGCTTCGATTAACCAGCATGGATCCCCAAACTAAAAAGCCTGTTTATTATGATTCGTTGGTGGGGGCAATGGTACAAAAATACAACATTGGTGGCGTATGTCTTTTTCAAGGAGATCCGGAAACGCAGGGTACAATATTAAATAATTTGCAACGTATTGCGCAAACACCCATACTGGTTAGTATAGATGCAGAATGGGGCGTAGGTATGCGGTTACTTGAAAGTGTACAGGCATTGCCACATCAAATGATGCTGGGTGCAGTGCAGGACAGTAACATAATATATCAATATGGCAGATTGGTAGGTGAACAATGTAAGAGATTGGGCATACACGTAAACTTTGCACCTGTAGTAGATGTAAACAACAACCCCAATAATCCTGTAATTAATGACAGGAGTTTTGGCGAAAACAAATATAAAGTTGCCCGCTTTGGTATTCAATACATGAAGGGTATGCAGGATATTGGAATACTGGCTTGTGCCAAGCACTTTCCCGGCCATGGTGATGTTGCAGTTGATTCTCACAAAGATTTGCCCATTATAAATAAAAGTATGGCCCAGCTGGATTCATTGGAATTATATCCTTTCAGGAAAATTTTTGAAGCTGGTGTTGGCAGTGTGATGATTGCTCATTTATATATTCCTGCAATTGATACGGCAGCCAACAGGGCTACTTCTATTTCTAAAAACAACGTAACAGGATTGTTGAGAGACAAACTTGGTTACCAGGGCCTCACTTTTACAGATGCTTTGGAAATGCAGGGAGTAAAAAAATATTTTCCTGACGGAGAAGCTTCTGTACAATCATTAATTGCCGGCAACGATATGCTTTGTTTACCGGGTGATGTAGATACAGCAATTGAAAAAATTAAGGCTGCTATCAATAATAATCTGATTAGTTGGGATGAGATTAAACAACATTGTAAAAAAGTGTTGCTGGTAAAATATAAATACATAGGGATTAATTCAAAACCAGTTGTATTACCCAACATAGCATCGGACCTCAATAACGGAATACCTGCCATGAAGAAATTAGTTGCTGAAAATGCAATTACTGTTCTCAATAAAACAGGCAACGATTTTTTTCCGTTGGTTGCTGCGGGGAATGTTGCAGCAAACGAAATTGCTTATGTTGGCATTGGCTTAGACAGTAGTAATGCATTTGCTAGAAATATGGCAGCAACTTACAAAGCAGCTGTTTTTTATTTTAATTATAAAACAGATACCGGTAGTGTTGCTGCTATCATTGATTCAATAAAAATCAGGTACAAAAAAGTGGTGATTGGTATTCATGCCTATAGCCGAACCCCTTTAAATAACTTTGGAATAAGTGCTGCAGCCACGCAATTAGCACAACAATTACAGCAACAAACCAACAGCATTAGTTTTGTTTTTGGCAATCCATACGCTATCAAAAATTTTTGTAACAGCAAAAATTTAGTTGCCTGTTACGAGGACGATTCTATCACACAACAAGCTGCCTTCCATTTGCTGCAGGGCAAAATTGAAGCCAAAGGAAAATTACCTGTTACGGTTTGTGATGCCTATAAATATGGCAGTGGTATAAATACAACAGCTTTTTTTTTGCCCCGTAAAATGACAATTGATTACGGCACTTTTAATGCGATTGATTCCATAGCAAACAATGCAATTAGCAGTGGCGCCACGCCAGGTTGTGTAGTGTTGGCAGCTAAAGACGGAAAGATAGTTTACCACAAAGCTTTTGGAAATTTCAACTATGATGGCCTGGAAAAAACTGCTTATACATCTGTGTATGATATGGCATCAGTTACTAAAATTTGTGCAACTACATTAACAATAATGAAATTATATGAAGAAGGAAAAATTGACATTAAGAAAACGTTGGGTCACTATCTGCCAGTTGCAAAAAGAACCGACAAAGAAAATCTTACTATTGAAAATATTTTATTACACCAGGCAGGGCTTGTAGCCTATATTCCTTTTTATAAAGAGATAGTAGATTCAACCGGTAAACCAATGCCCCATTATTTTTCTGCATTCAAAAATGACACTTTCAGCATAAGGGTTGCAGAAAATTTATATCTGCGAAATAGCTGGAATGACAGCATGATGAGCCGGATATTACATAGCCCGTTATCAGCACTCAATAAGTATGTGTACAGCGACAACGATTTTATTTTTTTAGGTAAGATATCGGAAGCAATAAATGGTATACCACTCAATGAATATGTACAAACAGCATTCTACAAGCCACTCGGTTTAACCAGTACCGGATTTAAGCCCAGGGAACATATGTCGTTGAATAGAATAGCACCTACCGAGCAGGAGCCTATATTTAGAAAGCAATTGATAAGAGGCGATGTACATGACCCAGGTGCAGCAATGTTTGCAGGTGTGGCAGGGCACGCTGGTTTATTTAGCAATGCGTATGATTTGGCAGTAATTATGCAAATGTTGCTGAATGGAGGTACATTTAATGGTAAACGCTATTTAAAAAAGGAAACGATTGATTTATTTACCGGGTACCATAGTGCTATAAGCCGCCGTGGTTATGGCTTTGATAAGCCGGAGAAGGACAATCGCAGTAAGCCGGAACCTTATCCTAGTTATTCCTCATCACCATTTACATTTGGTCATACAGGATTTACGGGTACCTGTGTTTGGGCAGATCCTGCATGTAATTTGGTGTTTGTATTTCTCAGTAACAGGGTTACGCCGGATGGGAATAATCCTAAACTATCAAAACTAAATGTGAGGCCTGCAATATTAGAAGCAATATATGTTGCATTGGGAATTGACGCAAAAAAATAACTAATTTTAAACAGCACCTTAAATCTCTTCAGAAGTTTCATGCAGTGTGTTAAACTCTCCTTTAAAAGCGTAATATCCAAATATAAAAAGTCCGATAGCAATTGGGGTAAAAATGCCTATAATTATCATCCATGGCACGGGCTTATTGATGTCCTTAACACCGGTGCTATTAATATTGTGTATAGCCCCCATTACTAAAAAATAAATTACCATTGGTGCAATAAGCATCCACAAAATACCCATCATTCTTTTTAACTGGTTCATACAATATTTTTTAATCGTTAATGGTGTTGTCAATCTTATTACTGAGATACAAAAGGCCAATTACAAAGCACAATGCTGCCACGCCAATAGGATACCAAAGCCCCACCAAAGGATCGCTTGTAAAGGTGGTTGATAACAATGTTGCAATAAAAGGAACCAACCCGCCAAATACGCCATTACCAATATGGTATGGCAAACTCATAGAAGTGTACCGGATTTTTGTAGGGAATAATTCCACTAAAAAAGCTGCCACCGGGCCATACACCATTGTTACAAAAATGATCATTATCCAGATCAGGAAAATAAATTTCCATTTGAGTGATGGTGAAAGGATAATATTTGAATATGTTGGTTTCGTATCTAGTATCTGAA
>JAYTTM010000211.1:0-2242 GCA_043745055.1 Chitinophagaceae bacterium
TATTCATGGAACAGCAGACATGGATTTTTTGAAACGCATTTTTCAAAAGCTGATGCTGAATTTTACCTGGTGGGCCAACCGGCAGGATAGTAACGAAAATAATATTTTTTCAGGTGGCTTTTTGGGGCTGGATAATATTGGCGTGATCGATCGCTCCAGCTTACCTCCTGGTGCATCTTTGGAACAGGTAGATGCCACGGCCTGGATGGGTATTTATGCCCTTAACATGATGGAGATAGCGCTTGAAATTGCCCAGGCAGATAATACTTACGAGGATGTAGTTACCAAATTTTATGAACATTTTGTTTTAATTGCAGGGTCCCTCAACGAGGCATTGTGGGATGCAGATGATCGGTTTTTTTATGACTGTTTACATACTGCCGATGGTAGCCAGATAGCGCTTAAAGTTCGTTCGTTGGTGGGGCTTAGTGTGTTGTTTGGTGCCGGTATCATCACCAAAAATGCCTTGCAAAAATTACCCGATTTTACCAAGCGGATGAACTATATAAAAAATTACAGGCAACAAAACCACCAATTTTTTCCCTGCGAGCAGGTAAGCGAAAAAGGAGATATCCTTATTTCACTGATTCATAAAGAACGATTAATACAATTACTGGAAGTGATGCTGGATGAAAATGAATTTTTATCGCCTGGAGGCATTCGGTCATTATCAAAATTTCACCTGCAGCACCCGTTTCATGTGCAGGTAAATCATACTGATTTTTTCATTGGCTATCTGCCTGCTGAAAGCGACAATGGCATGTTTGGCGGAAACAGTAACTGGCGTGGCCCAGTATGGATGCCGCTGAATTTTTTATTGATACAAACGTTGCGGCAGCGTCATTTTTTTTACGGCGAAAGTTTACAACTTTCCTACCCAACAGGGTCGGGGAATGTGGCAACGCTACAACAAATAGCCGATAGTCTGGCAGAAAGAATTGTAGCGATATTTCAGCCAGACAGCAATGGCAAAAGGCCTGTACATGGAGCAGGAAACAGTTTCTATCAGCAACCCGAAAATAAAGACCTGGTGTTATTTTACGAGTATTACAATGGCGATACTGCAAGTGGTGTTGGTGCTTCACACCAAACTGGGTGGAGTAGTCTGGTGGCTGCACTGCTAAGAAATATTAGTCCAGATTAAACTTACTGAAGCCTGATTAACAGCAACTATTTATCAGCATTAAAAACTAATCCTGTTGTTCGTGTTCTCTTTTATGCAAGGTGCGGAAAGTGTATGTCTTTTTCATTGTAATATATTCTACCATCAAACCAATTGCAAGCAAAATCGCTCAGGTGTGTAACTGGTAAAGCCGGAACCATTGCGCCAAACAAGTGAGTAGTATGGAGTTAAAAGAACTTGCAATTTTTATGTTTATACTAAGCCATTATAAAACCATTCTCCCACTCTAGCGGAATGTTTATGCTGTTACCAACTATAAAAATTATAGCAGTGGATTTTATTAAACTCAAACACTAATCCGTGCAGGCATAAAACTATCCGTTATGATGTTTGCCAGTTGAGAGAATTCGCTAAAAAAAACCGCACTTAGTTATGAAACTATAATTTATTTAACCCATCCTTACCTGCCGAAATATGTATGAAAAATGATCTTAGGAAAATAGTGCACTAAATGAACGGACGATTTATTCATTATCAATACATGTAATGGTACCAGCAAAAAAGGAAAGACGGATTAATTATTTAGCCTAGCCTGCATAACCTTTACTATTGAGCCAATAAGTATACTTTTTTTTTACTTTATCTTTCCATTTGCACAAAGCAGCTATTTATGAAAAAAAGTATAATCTTAATTGCGGCTACACTACTGTTAGCTGCATGCAACCATGTTGCTGAGAAAAAACATGTGTCCATACAGGACATAGATTCAACCAAAAAGCCTGGAGATAATTTCTTTTTATACATCAATAATAAATGGTTCGATACAGCCCGGATACCCCCTTCTCAGTCGGGCGTGGGTGCGTATATGTTTATGAATTACCCACAGCGATTGCGGCTGCAGGGTATTCTGGATAGTGTTTCAAAAGCTACCAATACTACAGGCAGCATTGAGCAGCAACTGGGTGATTTTTATGCTTCCGGTATGGACACACTAACCATCAACAAACGTGGTTACGATCCTATTAAACCCTTGCTTAATAAAATTGATAGCCTACAGGATGTGGCATCGGTAATGAAATTTGTTGCTGATGGCTGTAAAGCAAACATTGGTTCTATACT
>JAYTTM010000212.1:0-2236 GCA_043745055.1 Chitinophagaceae bacterium
TATGGAACAGCCGCAATACAACTTATTTGAGCGCCATAAAGTAGAAGTTGAATTTGCCGAAATCTACAAAAATGTTGGTATGGGTACTACCATTTGGAGCCCGCTGGCATCAGGCCTTTTAAGTGGTAAATACAATGATGGCATACCCAAGGGTAGCAGGCTATCTTTGGAAGGGTTCGACTGGCTGAAAGAAAAAGTTTTACTGGAAGACAGGGTTAAAAAAGTAAAAAAACTAAGTGAATTGGCTGCAAAAATGGGCACCACCACAGCCGCATTAAGCATTGCCTGGTGTATTAAAAATCCAAACGTAAGTACTGCAATATTAGGCGCTACCAAAAAACAACAGTTGCTGGATAATTTAAAAGCATTGGAAGTAGCAGAAAAATTGACACCGGAAATACTGGAAAAAATTGAAGCCATCATGAAAACCAAACCAGCAGCGCCTGAGTTTTAATTATGCGTACCATTACTATCTACGGTATCCCCAATTGCGATACCATTAAAAAAACACTCGATTGGTTTAAACAAAAAAACATTCCAATTATTTTTCATAATTACAAAAAAGAGGGCATTAGTAAAGAAAAACTAACAGCATGGTGTAACCTTGCCGGATGGGAAATATTACTGAATAAAAAAAGTGCAACCTGGAGAGGATTATCGCCGGAAGAACAAAGCAAAATTACCAGCAAGGCTGCTGCAATACAACTAATGAAATCTCAAAATAGCATTATTAAAAGACCGGTAATTGAAGTTGATGGAAAATTATTGGTGGGTTTTGATGAAGCAATTTTAAGTAATTTGTTTGTTTAAAAACATACTTTCTATCACTAAAAATGGTAAATTTAAAGATGGAAAACAGCCCCGAATTAAAAGCACTCATCCGCAAAAATGCTGCGCTGTTTTGGTATACAAAAGACAGTGAAAAAGAGAATTTACCCTTGGCGGTGGTAACAGAATTTTTTTTTAATTATGCTGATGAAGCTAATGTAAAGGCATTGATCAACGTGGTAGGCAAACAAAAGTTGGCTGCTGTTTTTTTTGAGCAATTAAATTCATCTGTACGTGTAGCGGGTAATTACAATGTACTTTCCAGAAATTTCTTCAGCCTTTACCTTGCTAAATATGCACATTGAAATTTTAAATAATAACCAACAGCAATTGCTGCAATTTATAAAAAAATATAAAAGGAATTATCACCTGGTGGGTGGCACGGCCATTGCTTTGCACATTGGTCACAGGCATTCTGTTGACTTTGATTTGTTTACAGAAAAAAAGATAAATTTTACTTCGGTAAAAAAAGCAGTCGCTATTTCAGGTTTTTCATCTAATATCATAGTCGCTTTATCAGATCAGATTCATTTTATCATCAATGATGTAAAGCTTACTTTTTTTGAGTTTCCTTTTTTAGTGGAAGCTAATGAAACTTATGAAAGTTATTTAAGGATGCCGGATTTAATCAGCCTTGCCGCAATGAAAGCCTTTGCATTAGGCGGAAGGGGAAAATGGAAAGACTATGTGGATCTGTTTTTTTTAATTAGGGATTTTTACAGCATTAATGAAATATCAGGTAAGGCAAAAGAAATATTTAAAGACAGTTTTAATCCTTTATTATTCAGAAAGCAACTTTGCTATTTTACCGATATCAATTATTCTGAACAAGTAGATTTTCTCCCCGGTTTTGAAACAGCTGAAACCATAATAAAAGAATTTTTAACAGAAGCCGCATTAACTGGATTTTAAAAACAAATTGTATCAGTATAAATCTATTATTCACAAAAGGCCTGACACTCCTTTAGGCAAAATACTCCTTTAGGGGATGGGGGCACAACAATGAAAAGAAACGCAACCGCCGTATGGAACGGCACTGGTAAAGAAGGTACTGGCACCCTAACTACTCAAAGTACAGTACTGAACCAAACGCAGTATTCATTTGTAAGCAGATTTGAGCAAGGCATAGGTACCAATCCGGAAGAATTGGTAGCTGCTGCACATGCAGGCTGCTTTACTATGAAACTAAGTTTTGTATTAGGTGCAGCAGGTTTTACTGCAGATGAAATTAATACAAAGTGTGAGATTACTTTAGACCCTGCCGCAGGCGCTATCTCAGAGTCGCATTTAACCGTGACTGCAAAAATTCCAGGCATCAGCCCGGAACAATTTGAAACAGCAGTAGCAGATGCAAAAGCAAACTGCCCTATTTCAAAATTGTTAAATACCAATATTACACACGAAGCAA
>JAYTTM010000213.1:0-2225 GCA_043745055.1 Chitinophagaceae bacterium
GGCTTTGTTACAGGCTTTTATAAAACGGTCTAAGGCAACAGGTTTAACCAGATAATCAACTACTGCCAAATCATAACTTTCCAAAGCATATTGTTTGTAGGCAGTAATAAAAATTACCAATGGTTTATTTTGAAGTGTGCTGACAAATTGCAATCCGGTTAAGCCTGGCATTTGTATATCAATAAAAATTAGATCTACTGAGTTTTCCTCTAAGGCCTTCACAGCCTCAAATGCATTGGTACAGGAGGCCACTAATTTTAAATAGGCCACTTTGCTGATGTTGTCTGCCAGCAGTTTTAAAGCCAATGGTTCATCATCTACAGCTATACAATTCATCATCATTTTAAAAATAATTTTAAATGAACTTTATACCAACCATTGTTGTCGTCAATTAAAAGTGTATGTTTTTCAGGATACAACAGTTGCAACCGCCTTTTTACATTGGTCAATCCAATGCCAGAAGTTTTATCTTTTGCTGTATCCGAGCTAACATACTTATTCTTTATAAAAAAGTCCAGTTGATTATTGGATGAGTGTAAATCGATATCGATTTCAGGATTGTTTAATAACCCATTCCCGTGTTTAAAAGCATTTTCTACAAAGGGTATCAACAACATGGGCTCAATGGTATGCCATTCTTCTTTTACATCAAAATGGGTATTCAAAGTAAGCTTGCTGCTAAAGCGAATCCTTTGCAAGTCAATATAATTCTGCAATGATTCTTCTTCATTGCGGAGTAACACTTTTTCTTCATCAGTTTCGTACAGCATGTACTGTAATAACGATGATAATTTAATAACAGTAGGTTCCAGTTCATCACTTTTTAAACGAACCATTGCCACAATATTATTCAGTACATTAAATAGAAAGTGAGGGCTTATTTGCGAACGCAAAAAAGACAATTCTGTTTTTAAATTTTCTTTCTGTATTTCTGCTGCAACGGCATCGGCTTTAATTTTATCGTAAATAATTTTATAAGTTGTACTTACTGTTACAGTAAAAAGAAAGGGTATGATATTATGAGCGGAAGATCTAAAAAAATTAAAATCATGACCCTGTACAAATGGCTTAAACAAAGCGCCATGAAACAGCATGATAATACAAAAAGATAGTAAAAGAGAAAATACAAAATAGATGTACTTATGCTTATTAAATAGCTTCGGTATCAATACCAATGCATTTAGATAAAACAATCCCATCCAGAATAAATTGGTTACCGTATTTAGGTTTCTAAAAGCAAGATCATCAGCGTCCTTTGATGAATCATTCTCAGAGCTAAAAATAAAAGGCAATAAAAAAATCATTACCCATACCATAGCATGTAGCACCAATATTGAATTTTTATTCAATTGCCAGTTTACTTTCATGATTCTCAATTGTTTTCTTTTCCATTAATCATCCGGGAAACAATACCATTATGTTTTGTAAGATCTGCTCTTATAACGCCAGCAATATGGATTAAAAAGAATGTGTATAATCCCCATTGTACTACACTGTGCGTTTCTTTGGCGAGGTTATTTACAGGCTTTAACCACTCAATATCTTCAAAAGCTAGCACCAACCCTGTTGTAGCCATTGTAATAAAGAGAATATAAAATACCGCATAACTAAATTGTACAAAAAGCAAATGCTTTTTTTCTGGGATACCTGCTGGGTAACCAAGGGCTGAACGAATCTTTGTTGACAGTTTTTTTTCCTCAGATAATCTTACTTCAATTATGATACGGCTTAACATTAGAAAACTGAGGCCGAAACCAATGTACTTATGAAGTATCCACAATTTATCACTGTATTCATGAGCCACACTCCGGGCCTGGTCTTTGGTAACAATACCTTCTTTTTCCTGCACCTGTTGCTGTACCAGGCTCATATTATTGGCAGTCTTAAATAAAGTTGACCCAAATATTACTGTAGTTATTGAAATAGTGAAGAACAAAAATGTAAGCCAATGCCATAACCTGATAGATGCTGGTTTAGCTGTTTGGAAATAATGTTGAGCTGGTTTTGATGCACTACCTGTCATTGTAATAATTATTTATTTTGTAGGGAGTTCCATTTTTATTTTAATATTTTATCAAGAAAAGAAAATACTATTTGCAGATTTTCCGGTGTTTCAAATTCTTTCCCGCCATGTTGTACACCTTCCAGCAAATGCAGTATTACTTTTTCTTTGCCTAATATTTTTTCTAATTTCTCATAAAACATTACAGACTGTTGTGTTGGAA
>JAYTTM010000214.1:0-8125 GCA_043745055.1 Chitinophagaceae bacterium
TTTTTGAGCGAAGCGATTAATCAACCGAACCTCATAAGCGAACTACTTACTCGAAGATAGGGCAGTACCCGACAATAAAAAGTAAGAGGAGTTGACTAGAGCATAGAGACAGTAAAACAGCAGCCCTGCAAAAGAAAAATGGTAATATGCTAGAAGAGATTTTAGACAGAAGGAATTTGGAAAAAACCCTTAAAGCCGTAATAAGCAAGAAGGGCAGTGGTGGAGTAGACGGTATGCTGACCGATGAACTTCGTGACTACCTCACTCACCACTACCAAGGGTTAAGGAAATAGATTTTGGAAGGCAATTACCAACCAAGCCCTGTGCGAAAAGTACTCATACCAAAGGCACAAGGCGGTACAAGAATGTTAGGAACACCCACGGTAAAAGACCGAATGCTACAACAAGGGATTGCCCAATGGTTAAGTCCGAAGTGCGAAGTACAATTTTCTACAAACAGCTATGGCTTTCGTCCCAATCGCAATGCCCATCAAGCTGAGCTACAAGCACAGCAATATCTGCAAAGCGGCAAGACACGAGTAATAGAACTAGATTTAGAGAAGTTCTTTGATACGGTAAATCATGATAGGCTTATGAGTTCCTTGGAGCCGAATGATAAACGATAGCCGTACACTTAAATTAATCCGCCTTTATTACGGGCGGGAATGGTGGAAGAAGGCATCGTAAGTCAACGAGAAGAAGGCACACCCCAGGGTAGTCCATTAAGTCCATTGTTATCCAATATTGTTTTAGACGAGCTGGATAAGGAATAAGAGCAAAGAGGTCATAGTTATGTTCGGTATGCAGATGATTGTAGTATTTATGTAAGCAGTAAAAAGTCAGCAAACAGAGTGTGTGCAGGCATTACAAACTATATAGAAACGAAACTAAAACTAAAAGTAAACTCTGCAAAGACAAAGGTTAGTTATCCTACAGAAAGTACACTATTAGGTTTTTCGTTTTACAAATACAAAGGAAAATGGGAAATACGGATAGCGAAAAACTCGATTGACCGCATAAAAGAGAAGTGCAAATTAATTACCCAAAGAAGTAATGGCAAATCAACAAAAGAGAAGATAAGCCAACTGAAACAAGTGGTAGTAGGGTGGGTAAATTATTTTGTAATAGCCAAAGCAAAATCGGTGATGGAAAAATTAGATGAAGGTATAAGAACGAGATTGCGGATATGTAAGTGAAAAGAAAGGAAAGTTCCTAAAGCACGCCGAAGAAATCTTTTACAATTAGGCATCAACAAATCAAAAGCATATCAATGGAGCAACAGCAGTAAAGGGTTTTGCCGTGTAGCGCATAGCCCAATCCTATGCCGAGCTTTAAACAACAATTATTTGAGCAAGCAAGGGTACCCGGGGTTTTATCAACATTATTACAATCTTACAATATTGCAGACCTCATTATTTTAACAAACCGCCTTATGCCGAACGGCACATACGGTGGTGTGAGAGGACAGTAGGGGAATTAATCCCTGCTTCCTACTCGATTGATACCAAAAGCTGGGTACAGGTTATGGTAGTTGGTGAAAAAAGTTATTATCTCAGTGGTTGTTACCACTTGAAGTGCTGCTACGTTAAGCTATAACAAAGTTGTTTTAAAAGGAGCTTATTGAAAGCAGCAGATTAACGAGAAAGAAACTCAAGTACAGGCTTGCAAAAAGTAACAGTCAGCAAATTAATAATTGCAAGGCATTACAGACTACTAGCATTTATGCGTATAGTCTTAGTGTAAATGGAGTCTAAGCGGTTAGTAGAAAAATGGTACTTATACCATCTTGATTTATTAAGTAGTCCGAAAGACTACGTGTAAATCTTAGATGGTATTATGCCGAGCTAAAAATTATATTGGACTATATACAATTTACATTCGGTATTACAAAATGGATAAACTTGGGTGATTGTAGGAAAAATTAATATTTCTCTTTGAAAATTAAAACAGCCTGTTTTTTTTCAACAGGCTGTTTCACATCTACAATGAAAAAACAAATTTATAAGTTTGGACTATAGGACTGACTATTACGCTAACCGAAAGAATAATGGGTGGTCGGTTATTTAACCATTTAGGCGCATTACCCAAAGTATTCAATAAAATGTTTAATCTGCATGTGGCGCCACATTCAAATTAAACCCCGGGTTAACAGTTAAGTTTGCTCCGGCACTTATAGTAATGGTAATACAGGTGGCATTTACATTTAATATTGGCGTTCCTGAATTGATTATTACATCCATATGGTTATCCGGTATCCTGCTGCAACTCCAGTTTGCAGGATTATTCCAGAGGTTATTTACTGTACCCTTCCAGGTATTAACAAATTTTATAGTGGTAATTGTACTGAAATTGCCACCAACATTACAACGGTACTGGTAGCCCAATAAAGAAGAAGGTACATTAGTTATCTGCAGCGTGGCTGTAGTGGCACCACTGTAGGTGGCGTTATTAATAATATTAGTAAAGCTGCCGGCACCGGTATTAACCTGCCACTGGTAAGCAGCACCGGCAATATTGGAAGTAAGTGAGAAATTACTACCAATACACGGAGTAGATGGCGGTACTACTGCACCACTGCCGCCTAATACATAAAAATCGGTGGCTGCATTATCTCCGTTATCGGCACTAAAAATCAGTTTGCCATTAATATTGCCTATAAAAAAACTTAATCTTGGGTTTGAATTGCCTGCTCCCACATTAATATCTGCCCTCAAGGCAGTGGCAGCTGCAGTGCCATCGGTTTTCCATAATTCATTTCCTTTTACACCATCATTGGCTGAAAAATATAAGGTATCGGTTGAAAATGCGTAGCTGGGAAAATCAATCGCATTGGTAGCACCTGGCCTGATGTCTTTTACAATTTTAGTATTGGGCAATGTGCCATCAGAAACCCATAATTCCCTTCCTTCTGCATCGGTGGAGGCTGAGAAAAAGAATTTGTTGCCCTGAAACAATGGAGTGTTTAAAGTGCCGGTATTGGCATCGTACTGGTAATTAATTAGCATGAAAGGAAAGTCGTTGTTTATAAATGAAAATGATTTGAATAAGCTGGTGCCTGCAGGTGTACCATCGCATTGCCATAATTCAGAAGTTGCTGTTCCATCAGAAACACTAAACATGAATTTGCCTGCTAAGTTTACAGCACTATTAACAAAAATTAAAGGAGGAGGGAAGCTGCTGCCTGGAATAATATCTTTTACCAATATTGTATTAACAGTACTGCCATCTGTACTCCACAGCTCTGCTGCACTTATCCCATCATACGCCCTGAAATAAACTTTGTTATTAAATGGGTGAAAGCCCTGTAAAATAGGGAAACTAAAACCGGGAAAGAGTTCCACTGAAGTAGAGCCAGGCAAACCGCTGTTAATATCTTTTACCAGTATAGTACCCGGAGTGGTTCCATCCGTTTTCCACAACTCTTCTCCATGTGTTGCATCTTTGGCAGTGAATAAAATAGTGTTAGGGTTTAATGTATAAAAAAATTTCGGACTGGATGAATCTGCACCGATGTTGATATTCTTTAACAAAATGGTGCCGGCATTAGTGCCGTCAGATTTCCAAAGCTCAAGGCCTTCTGCGGCAGTATTGGCTGCAAACAACAGATAACTGCCATTGGTAAATAATTCATATCCATCTTTTGTGTTGCTGCCGATGGGGCCTGCTACAATGTCTTTTACAAGCGTAGTGCCCGCATTAGTGCCATTTGTCTTCCATAGCTCACGGCCTTCGGTGAGTGTTACCGCACTGAAATAGACAAAGCCATTCAGCAAAGAAAAATCAGCTGGTGCGGAACTTTCAATACCTGGATAAATATCTTTTACAAGCGTAGTTCCCACTGAAGTGCCATCGGTGATATACATTTCTGAACCAGAGGCAGTGGTGATGCCACGGAATATTAGTTTACCCGAAACCAAACCAGCACTTTCCTCAAACTTGATCGAGTTGGATATTCTTAAAGTACCAGCCAGCGTAGCATCTGTTACCCATATTAAACTGTCTAGCTTTGAAACCAGGATTGTTTTAGTGCTGTTTAATGGATACGTTACCTCCAGGCTTTGGTTGGAATTGATTTGTGTAATCTGTGCTTGCGTACTAATAATCGTTGAAAATACAATAATGGTAATCAATAATGTTTTCATGACTGATGTGTTAATGATTAATTTAAAAATATAATAAACTACAAACGTGGAGATTATTCAGTATGATATTTGGATAGAAAGGGGGGCAGTAGTATATCCCAGCTATGAATTTAGTAAATGGTCTTTATAATTTATAATAAATTCTGGGAAAGTTAAAATCTTATTTTTTTTGTTAAGTTAATTCCGTACTTAAATGCCAGCTAGTTTAATTACTTAATAAAGCTCCAATTTGTTAATTTTATTAATATCCCAATGGCATAATTTAAAGTTAATTTACTGTACTATTTTATAAACCTTTCCTGGCAGACTTGCAACCACACCCTGCATTTCCAACATCAACAAAGCTGCTGCAACAGCACTGCTGCTTAGGCCGCTCTTAAAATACAGTTCATCAATCTGTACCTGTACATGCTGTTGCAAAATATCTACCATTACTTTTTCATCTGCTGTTAATTCTATAAAAAGCTCCCGCTGTTTTTTTATATTGGGTTTTGCAATTGGTTTCCAATTCATGATCTCCAGCAAATCATCAGCATTGTTTATTAGTGATGCCTTATTACTTTTAATAAGATAATTACAACCCTCACTTTTATTATCTGTTATTCTGCCGGGAATGGCAAATACATCTTTATTATACCCATTTCCTAATTCTGCAGTAATTAGCGAGCCACCCTTTTTACTACTTTCAATAACAATAATTGCATCACACATACCTGCTACAATCCGGTTGCGTTTGGGGAAATTCTGTTTATCAGGATTGGTATGACTTATAAACTCTGTTAGCAGACCACCATGAAGCGTCATTTGTTTTGCTAACGATTTATTTTGTACTGGGTAAATCCTGTCTAGCCCATGTGCCAGTACTCCTATAGTTGGTAAACTGTTTTTTAAAGCTGCCTTATGTGCAATTGTATCAATACCAAATGCAAGTCCACTTACTATAATTATATTTTCATTTGCACAGTCTTCAACTAGTTTTTCACAAACTAACTTGCCATAATCTGAACAATTTCGGGTACCTACAATAGAAATTATTTTGGAACAGTTTAAGTTGGCATTACCACGGTAGTACAATAAGGTTGGACTATCATAACAATTTAATAGGCGCTGAGGATATAGAGGGTCATTAACAAAAAGAGGAGTAATTTTATATTGCTCTATAAATTTCATTTCATTTTCACTACTCGTAAAATCATTGAATGCCTTAATGCTCCCTGCCCTAACTATGCCAATACCATCCATATGTTCCAGGTCTTTTTTCTTTGCTTTAAAAACAGACTGGGCATCCCCAAAAGCGTTAACCAACGATTTTGCATGTACATCTCCAATATTAGGGATAAGCGTAAGCGCTATTTGATAAAGCAGGTCGTTTTGCATCAGCTTAGATTGTCTTTATGTATTATTATAAAACAAGTTAAACCTTTGCTATAAAATTTATCGCCAAATGTTATTTTTTAAGTTATTTTTTCTTGTATTTAAATGGATAATTGCATTTACGAAGATGCAAACTTTATTTATGAATTACTTTATCTACATTGATTTAATTGCTCAAAACACTTAACTCAGTTCTCCTGTTTTGTGCCCTGCCTTCTTCTGAATTATTATCTGAAACAGGTTTATTAGCGCCCAATCCTTTAAATAAAATTCGCTCTTTTGCAATTTGTTTACTGGCTAATAAATAGTTAGTTACTGCCAGCGCCCTTCCGTTGGAAAGTAACAGGTTGTCCTGAGGTTTTCCAATATTATCTGTATGCCCGCTGATTAATATTTTTAATTGAGGGTTATCATGCATCAGCTGTATTATCTTGTTAAGTTCTACCAGCGACTCTGCTTTAAGTTCAGTCTTTTTACTATCAAAAAAAATATTATTCAAAACGATATTGGCTCCTTGCTCTATCGGTTGCAAAGGAATATCTGCCTTAAATATTGTATCAGGTAAATTGCTGCTTAAATCATAGTGTGCTGAAAAAAACAGGTATCCTTTTCTGTTTACATTAAACGCATAGTTTTTGCCAATGGGCAATGTTGTTAGATAATTGCCGGCTTCATCCGTTTGTACTTTACTGATAACCTGACGTGTGTTTATGTCTGTTAGTTCTACAGATGATGGCAAACCTAATTTAGTTTTTTCATCAAAAACCTGCCCCTTTACCCAAAAAGTTTTTGGCGGACGAATATCTTCTCTTAACTGAAAACTATACAAATCCAACGCCCCCCTGCCACCCGAAGCATCGCTGGCATAGTAAGCCGTTTTGCCATCTGCAGCTACTATCAAAGAACCTTCATCATTAATGGTATTTACCGGGTAACCAAGGTTAACAGGTTCGCCCCATGTGCTGTCGGGTTGTTTTTTTGAAAAAAATAAATCTGTTTGGCCGTAACCGGGATGCCCATTGCTGTTAAAAAAAAGTGTTTGGTTATCTGCGTACATAAATGCACAGCTTTCATCAGCTTTGGTATTTATATCCGCACCAAGATTGGTTGGCTTGCCCCATTTTCCATTGTCATTTTTGTGCGATACCCAAATATCTCTGCCACCATAACCGTCAGGACGATCACTGCTGAAATACAAATCCCTTTTATCCGGAGATAAAGAAGGAGATGATTCCCAATAATCTGTATTGATAACCGGGCCTAAATTCTGTGCTTCCGACCAACCAATTTTTGTTTTATAGGATATATACAAATCACAACTTCCAACTCCTTCCGGATAATTGCAGCCGGTGAAAACAATCCATTCTCCATCCTGTGAAATGTTTTGTGCTCCTTCATTTAAATTGGTATTTACTTTGCCAGGGAGTGGCTTAGCTTTACTCCACTTTCTATCAATTAATTCGCACTCGTAAAAATCTTCGTCGTTTTCTACCCGCCTGGTAAAAATTAATTTCTTTCCATCAATGGTAAGTGCAGGATAGTATTCGGGGTGGATAGAATTTACACTATCTCCTAAATTTTTTGGCGCAAAAACATAATTTTTTGAAGGGTGTTGTTTGTCGTATGCTATAGCAAATTCGTACACAGCTTTTCTGTAATTGGCTGCTTTAACGCTTCTTTCATTGAGCGTTTTATTTTTTAAAAAAATATTTACAGCATCCAATGAACGCTGAAACTGCCCAACACCCGCTAATGAAATTGAATAAGGGAGATAATAATCAGCAGCATAAACGGAATCTAATTGAAAACCTTTTTCAAAATCTGCTACAGAGGAATCATATTTTTTCATATTGGCATAAATGCCCGCCCTGGTAAGCCATGCATCTACAAATTTGGGATCAATTTTCAGGGCCTGTGCAATTTTTTCCATAGCTGCAGGATATTGCTCATTCTGTGCATCTTCATAAGCTTTGCCGTATAATTCTGCCGCTACCTTATCTACTTTTTCGGGGTTGTACCATTGAGAATAAGAAATTAGAAATAGGCAATGCGAAATAAGTAATAAGAAAATGGGCTTGCAATTGTTGCTTAATCTTTTCATAGTCAAAATTGAAAAATAAAGTTAACCACAAAAAACAAAAATAATTGTAAAAGGTTTGTCTCGCCAAATAGTAAAGTACTGATTATCAGTGAAGATTGAATACCTGTCCGTTTTTTGTCCAGTGCCTGTCAGGGTTTTGTCGCTTGTGTTTTAAGCTAAGTTGAAGTACGATTTATAATTTTATAATGGGATTAATCAACAATGTTTTATAAAAAGCAACAACCTTTTACTTTCCTGCCAAGGGCACTATTTAGATACATTTTTTGGTAATAATTAAAAGCAGCTTTTAGACTAAACGAGTGATAAAAATAAACAGCCTTCCAAATAAAAAACTAATTCAACCAAAAAAGATGAAATCATCAACTATAAATCAGGCAGGGAGAACGCCTCAGTATGAACCGGGTGACATCATCAGGGTTCAGGCGCACAGCAATTATTGTAAAGTTCATTTTACAAATAATACGGGAGCTGTTGTTGTGTCGAAAGTACTCCATCTGGTGCAGGCAAA
>JAYTTM010000215.1:0-2218 GCA_043745055.1 Chitinophagaceae bacterium
TGTATTGATGCGATGCAAGCAACCTGGCCAATGCCAATCCATCGGCACCATTATTACCTTTACCACAAAAAATATGGATTGGTCGGTGAACAAAATCATTTTCAAGTAACCAGTTAAAACAGGCTGTGGCAGCCCTTTCCATCAAATCAATGGACGCAATGGGTTCATTGGCAATGGTAAAAGTATCCCATTGACGTATTTGTTTGGAAGAAAATATTTTCATGCGATCAGCCTGTTTTTGTAAAGCTAGTTTTATTAGTGCTTACAAAGTATTACAGTAATTGTTATAGTTGGTAGGTTAACTCTAACGCAGGGCTGAGCATTGTTAAAATAACCTATGCATCCACTGCATCATACACAACCACCTTACTCCACAGATGGGCGCATTCTTCAATAAATTTTAAATGGATGGGATCGGTTTGGTAAGTTGCCTGATCGGCATCGTTCTCAAAAATAAGCATCCAGGATACTGCGTAGGAACTATCAATTACTTCCCTGCTGGTATTGGCGGGTTTGCCAATATGAAACTGTTTGATGGTACTTGCTTTAGAGAGTTTTATCAGGCCTTCAACTAATTGATCCCTGTCTGCATCGTTACCTACATTTTTTAACCAGAAATAAACGTGATGTATAAAAATATTTTTCATTGTAAACCTTTTTTATTGTAAAAACAAATATAGCTGATTCGGGCAAATTCCTGAGGTTTTATGATAGCAACTCAAACTTTTTATAAATTATTCTTTGTTACATCGGCATCCCAACATCACGGAATTAAACTCAGCTTAAGATTTAAATGACTAAAACACATCACCGCTATAAAATTCTTAATAGTTACCGGCTCCGTCCTGTGTCTACATGTTACTAATCTTACGAATTTTTAGTACTGCTTGTTTTGCTCTCTTCCGCTCTGTCTCGCTTACGTTTACCAGGCGATGTATCCGTCATGGTTTTGTTTTTTGGGCTGAATGTCACGCCGTTTTAAAAAGCGAAAATGATGGTAGGTTTATGACTTGCCTGTTAAAAAAATAAAAGTAATAAGAGGTATAAATTTGAACAACCCGGAGCAAAAGCGGCGAGCCCAACCGCTTGCCCACAATGATATTTTTTTACAAAGCCCTCCCCTCTCCCAAAGTCTTTTTAGCATTTTCCAGCATCGTTTTTATCTGTGTATCCGGCGCCTGTGGCAGAGCTGCTTTGGCATATTCCAGTGCTTTTTTATAATTTCCCATCGTAGAATAAATACGCATCATGCCGGCATTGGAAGGCCATGCGCCTTTATTCTTCGTAAAGTTTTTATTAAACACTTCAAAGGCTTCGGGTAATTTTTTGTCATTTAATAATTGAAGTCCGTAATTGTGCAACTCCTGCACAGAAGCATTGTCCATTGCAGCATTCATCATTGCTGCAGACGCAGTTTCGTTGCCAAGTTTTTTTAAGATTTTTGATTTTGTTGTTAATGCATTAAAAGTATTTCTTCCCCCAAGGTTTGGGTCAACAGACGAGTTTATCCAGCTTAATGCTTCTGTGTAATTGGTGTCGTTATCCACACACCATTTTGCTGCAGCTTCAAGGCTTGCAGGGTCAAAACCAATGACGCCACTCATTTGCTCACGGATGTTTTCAAGCACAGTGCTTTTTAAATCTACTGCTACCTGTATTGGAAAACTCCATCTTTCCCAGTCTAAATTAATATCAATGGAATGATCGGTTTGGTTAGAAAAATTATAGACCAGCCGCTCCTGCATTGCCGGTAAATTTTTATGCTGCACAGTTGTTACATGCAATACGTCCAAATCTTTCCGGTAAAAATAACTCCCCCACTCTTTGGTGTTTTTATTAAAGATTAAAACACTGGAATCTTGCTGCACTTCAATAAAAAAAGCATATTTGCCGGCAGGCAGTTTTTTGCCATTGATGGTTACGTCTGTTGAAAAAGAAAGGGTGGTACATTCATCTGCACCGGCACGCCAGGGCGATGGAACATTGGAGCCATAGCCAAGTGCAGCATATCCAAACGGAACAATACCAGTGCCGTAAATTTTACCTTCCCGCCCTTTTACACCGGGTGCGCTGTAATGTATTTCAATGTCGGTAACCCCAATTTTTCTGCCCGTCAAACAAACGATGTTAGCAGTTTCAGGAATACGAAGTGCCTGGCTGTTTACATTTTGTAAACCAACTGCAAGCATTAAAAAAGTGGAGATAATATTTTTTATCA
>JAYTTM010000216.1:0-29425 GCA_043745055.1 Chitinophagaceae bacterium
AATGCTAACAAAGCCGGTGCAAGAACATGCGAATACCTTGGCGCCATGGAAGCCTTTAAACATTTAAGTAATGCTATTTTTGAATAACTAAAAAACCTCACAAAAGGCATAAAAAAGCAAAGCTGTAAATTCTTTGCTTCTTTGCATACTTTGCCTCTTTGCGTGAAAAAAAAACAATAACCGTGTACAATCCGCAACTTCATCAACTCGTAAATACCTGTCTGCAAAAAAAGGCAATAGACATTGCCGGTAAAGACAATTTATTTTATACCCGGCTGGTGGCCAATACAGTTTCTATTCATTATTTGTACAACGAACTGTATAAAAACCATCCTCATGCAGAAGCAATGTTTATCAGCCTGATAAACACCATCACAGAAGCATACCTGCAACGGCCGGAAAATTTAAAAGTGCTGGATGTAGAAAAAGAAGACAAAGGCAATTGGATTTTAAGCAATGAAATTACCGGCATGAGTTTGTATGTTGACAGATTTTGCGGCAGCCTGAAAAACCTTGGATCAAAGCTTGATTATTTTAATAAACTGGGCGTAAATTTTTTGCACCTTATGCCGGTAATGGAAAGTCCTGCAGGTGAAAGCGATGGCGGCTATGCGGTATCTGATTTTAGAAAAGTAGATGAACGTTTTGGAACGCTGGCAGATTTAAAAAAGCTGCAACAAAAAATGAGTGCAGAAAAAATGTATCTCATGATTGACATTGTGCTCAATCATACCTCCCATAATCACGAGTGGGCAGTAAAGGCAAAGCAGGGGGATAAACAATACCAGGATTATTTTTATATGTTTGATGACAGGTACATACCCAATCAATACGATGCCGGTATGCCCGAAGTTTTTCCCGATACCGCTCCCGGCAATTTTACCTGGAATGCGGAAAGTAAAAAATGGGTGATGACTGTTTTCAACAATTACCAATGGGATTTAAATTATACCAACCCCGCCGTGCTGGTAGATATGCTGGATAATATTTTCTTTTATGCAAATTTAGGTGTTGATATTTTGCGCATTGATGCACCCGCTTTTATCTGGAAAAAAATTGGCACCACTTGTCAGAATTTACCGCAGGCACACATATTATTGCGCCTGATAAAACAATGTGTACAGGCTGCAACACCAGGTATGGCACTGCTGGGCGAAGCGATTGTAGCACCAAAGGAAATCATGAAATATTTTGGTGCCGGCATGTACACAGCTAAGGAATGCGACTTTGCCTACAATGCCACCCAGATGGCATTGCAGTGGGATGCACTGGCAACAGGCGATACCCAGGTAATGCTGGCAGCACAGCACGAACTGTTGCAAAAACCATACGGCAGCACCTGGATTACCTATACCCGTTGCCACGATGATATTGGTTTGGGCTATGATGATTATATGATAGAACATGCTGGCTATAATCCATACGGGCATCGTAAATTTTTAAAAGAATATTACTCAGGAGCTACACAAGATTCACCGGCAACCGGTGCCTTGTTTTCAGTCAATCCAAAAACACAGGATGCCCGTATCAGTGGCTCACTGGCATCATTGTGCGGATTGGAAACTGCTCTAAATAACCACGATGAATTACAGGCCGAAATGTCTATCAGAAAGATTATACTGATGCAGGCACAAAGCTTTTTTATTGGCGGCGTACCTATGTTGTTTTACGGCGATGAAGCAGGCTACACCAACGATTACTCCTACCTCAATGATCCTGGTAAAAGTTACGACAACCGCTGGATGCACCGGCCAGTAATTAACTGGGAAAAGAATAAAAATATTGATACGGAAGGAACATTGGAACACCGTATTTTTAACGATACAAAAAAACTCATTACCATCCGGAAAAAACTTTCTATGGTGGCCGATTATAAAAATATTACCTGGCTAAGTCCCTTAAATATTCATGTGGCCGGCTACCTGCGCACGCTGGATGAAACCAAACTCTATTGCGTATTTAATTTTAGCAAACAGGTCTCTTATTTATCCTGGGCTGTGTTTAAACAGCACGGCCCTGCGGCAAATGAGTTGTACGATCATTGGCAGAATAAAACCTATACCGTTGGCTTCGACCACGAGCACCTGATTATAGAACCCTATAGTTTCTGTTTGCTGGAACAGCGGTAGAAAAATATTTTGAGACCGGCGTTGGTATTTCATGTCATCATCGTTGTGTCACTCACTTTTACTGTATACCAACTAGGAACTTTTATTACAATATTTATTTGGCTATTTTTTTCAATTTAGGCATTGTTCTATGAGTAACTTTTACCGTTTTTATTTCAAAAAGGAGATTGGTGCTATTAACTATTGTGCAAGTTTTTTATGCTCCGGCATCATGAAATTCATTTTATTTTTTTCGAAAAAATTAAGAATTTGTATCGAGAAAGAGAAATAAGTTAAATGAAAAAAATATATTAATTTTTTAATTTGAAAAACTAATTTATATTGTACATTAAAATTAAAGTTATGAAATTTACCCCCCCCCCAAATCTTACTTTGGTCGATACTAATCGGCGTATCTTTTTTTTCTTGTAAAAAAGATCTTTCTTCAACTACTTCTCAAGACATTTCTGTAATTTTCCCAGCAACTGGTAAAGAAAAACAGCAGGCAACTCTTAGTAAAGAAGTAGCAAGTATTTTAAAGGAAGTGTACAAAGATCCCACAGCTTATCGTGAAGTAAATGCAACAATTTATTCAGGATATTATGAGGATGAAAGAGTTCTCCTGAAAGATTTACTGTTTCCAGATAATAGTAAACTATACCAAGCAAATAGTTTTAAAATATTTAAATCTGCAGTTGGGGCTTTTAAGAAAAAATTTATAGAAGAATTAAGTAAGGGAGATTACCCGTCTTTAAAGCAAGCTATACCTTCTCAAACATTAAATAATATGCTTACAATGCCAGTTTCTGCTTCTGATACTGCTTCGGAAATATTTAGTAATTCATCTGGAATTTCAATTTATTTTCCTTATTCTGAAAATTTTGGTACAAGCTTTACCGCTGCTTATTTCGATAATATAAATACTGATCCTTTTGGGTCAATGGCTACAGTAATTCCTACAGATAGAACAGCTGATTCAGCGCCGGGGAATGAGCCATACAGAAAAAAAACCTATGGTACCAATGGAGAAATCATTTGGATGATTGAATATAAACCTGTAACTGTAAATGATGACTATGCTGAACTTAAACCTACTCATATTGTTGGAGCAGGAGTTGAAACGTTAAGACCTGCACAAGACCCTCCACAAACTTTACCAAATATCTCCAGAGTATTTGTAGGGTGGACTAGAATTAATAATAAAAGGCAGTATGATAGATTAATAAGTTTAACCGGTAATGGTGGAGGATCAGAAATAAAAATTTGCCGTGTAAGTGGTTATTTGCAATTCCTAAATCAACAGGTAACTAGCTTTGCAGGCGACCAAATAGATGTTCGTTTTAGAAGAAGAGAAATTAATAGGGGAACATGGAAAAAGGTTTATTCTGTTTGGGATGCCGATTGGGTAGCAGCTAATACTGAACAAGTAATGACTATTTATGAAGATGATACAGAAGGGACTAAAACATTTAACGGCTCATTAAGTACAACTGTTACAATTACTACAGGCACAACAGCTACTGGAACTATTGGATATAATGTATCTATAAAAACTCAGGATGAATTAATACTGCAAACTAAATATACAAGAACTGCTTATTTTGGAGCCGCAAAAGCGGACCAAGGTTGTGGATTTCAAATGTGTGACACAAAAGGTGGTACTTGCAGATATGATAATACTTTTCTTACTTTAGTTAACTGGCCAATATATAATTGTGGTGCTAACTGGAATTATACATGGTCTTATAATCTTTATTAATAGTGATTTTCTTCATCCAATAGGTAAAACCTATTGGGTGATTTTTTATTTTATACTAACTAATATGAAACTTTTTATTTTTATAACTACGTTTATTTTAAAAACTAATTTTTTATTTGCTCAAAAAGAACTTAATAAAAATCATTTATTTTTTAGTAGTGGCCCGGGTCTTGTTTATTCTTTTTTTGAATACGGCGATCCAAACTTTCCTTATACTATTACAGGACAATATACAGTTGATAAAAAAACCTTTGGTAGGGCATTTGATTTTGAAATGGGGTATCAAATGAAAAAGAATTTTAGCCTTTCGCTTAGGTATAGCGAACACAAGTTTTCTAAAAGTTTTAAAGTTGAGGAAACCATTAGAAATACAAATTATAATTACAACTTAATAGGACAATTATATCGGCATCAAAGTTATTGGCAGTTGCTACTCAATAAAATCTTGTTAGAAAATAACTATTATTTATTTGGTGTAGGCACAGGTATTTTATTTGTAAATGACAGTCAACAATTTTCTCAAGAATCTCCCGGCATACAAGTGCCTGGTATGCCAGTAATTGAAAATGCAGCTGCGTCTTTTCATGAGTATCCACACATGGAATTTGGTGTTCCAGTTGCATTATTTTGTGAGAGAAAATTAAATAAAAATATTTCTTTAGGAGCGAAGGTTCAGGCTTATATTTTAATAAGCGTAGGTAGTTTTGAATCTATCTCTTTAAATCCTTATGTAAAAGTAAATTTTTAATCTATCCTTCAATTCCCGGTATTCATAATCAACTTTACCAATGGACATCGTTTGTGGTAGTGGCGTTGTAAACTTTTTTAACAACTACTCATCTACTTCAAAATAGTGTATTTAGGCACATCAGGAATATCAATTCCATCATTTTGTTTTTTTATTTAAAAACCTTTTAACTTTCTAACTATATTACAAAGTTTGCCGTCAATTAGAAGACAAAATATTTACATCAACAAAACAGTTTTAGGCAACACTTCCATTTATTGTTTACTACAGTTGGACAAAAAATAAATGCACTTAACTGTGATTTCCTCAAACTATGCTACACTAAAAAAATAAGTAAAGAAATCTTATAACAACACACTCTATCAGGCAGAACAACTATGTAAAGAGGTAGAACAAGTGTAGCAATCAACTACAGCCAATAAATGGTTTCCTTATCCTCAAAGACTAACATATTCAGCGTTTAACTATTTAGAAGTAATAAAAATAATGACCCACTTATAGCCTAACTCCCCTGTTCGCTACCATTAGTTATTTAAAGAACGTACTTTTACAGCCTTTAAAAAACCACATCATGACAACAGAAACGAAAAGACAGAAGCAGGTAGCCGGATTGATCAATGAAGAATTAAATGATATTTTTCGCCGGATGGGTCTTACTATGATGGATGGTGGAATGATCTCCATTTCTGGTGTAAAAATTACCCCCGATCTTTTTGAAGCAAGAGTTTACCTGAGTATGTTCCAGGTAAAAGACACACAGGCGGTACTCAAAAAGTTTGAAGAAAAATATAAAGAGATAAGAAAAGAATTGGGTACCAGGGTAAGGCACCAGCTCAGGAGCATACCAGAGATAAAGTTTTTTATTGACGATACGCTGGACTATGTTTTTAAAATGGAAGAGTTGTTTGAGAAAATTAAAAAAGAAGAGGGCAAAGGCGAATTGGGAGTGGGAGAATAAATATAGTGGCAGGCACTAATGCGTTGGGAGTTTGATATTGGGTATCGGAGATTGATTTTATTTCTTTAATTCTGCAAAAAATGGCTGATTTTATTGAAATAAACTAATCACTTTTTTTAAGTTTAAATACCAGGCTTGCCTCAACTGCATCATCCAATTCAACAAAAATGCGATTCATCATCTATCAATAAAACTATTTACAACTTGTACTTAATATTTGCCTGGAGATATTTTAAAGCAAAAAAAACTACCAATGCTATAAATATTATTGCCTGGGTTACAGTGGGTGTTATTGCGTTTGCAACTGCCTGTCAAATATTGGTGTTAAGTGTTTTCAATGGTTTTGAAGGGTTGGTAAAATCATTGTACAGTTCGTTTTATACAGATATAAAAATAACTCCTGCTACTGGCAAAACATTCATACTTACCCAGGCACAAATCAATTCAATTAATAAACTACCCTCCATCTTTGCTATTTCTTTAATTGCAGAGGAAAAAGCATTGCTGCAAAACGAAGATTTGCAAAGTATGGTTTACCTAAAAGGTGTGGATAGCAATTATAAAAACGTAAGTGGTGTTGCTGCTAAAACTATAGAAGGTAAATTTGATATGGGCACCGCAGCAGAACCCGGCATAGTGGCCGGTTATGGCGTGCAAAATGCAGCAGGCATCAATGTAAACGGTAGGTTGGAGAATTCTATCTTAACCATCATTCTGCCCAAAAAAGGAAAAGTTTCCGTAAGCAACCCCATGGAATCGCTGAGTGAAGGCAATGCAAAAGCCACGGGTGTTTTTTCTATTCAGCAGGATTTTGATAATAAATATGCCCTTACCAATATTGATTTTGTAAAACAGCAAATGGGCTTTGCTACAAATGAATACAGCGCCTGCGAAATAAAACTTAGGGACGGTGCCAACCTTGAAACTGCACAACTGCAATTGCAGCATGCCCTTGGTACTAACTATAAAGTACAGAATAAATACGAACAAAATCAAAGTCTGTACAGCACCATGAAATTAGAAAAATGGGTAATTTACGCTGTTCTAACATTGATATTGTTAATAGCCGCTTTTAATATGATCAGTGCATTAACCATGCTGGTGCTGGAAAAACAAAAAGACATTAGTGTGCTGCAAAGTATGGGCGCCAATAAAAGCATGGTGCTTAAAATATTTTTAAGCGAGGGCCTGTTATTGGGTAGTATCGGCACTATTGCCGGCATTTTACTGGCACTAATAATTTGTTTTTTACAGGTAAAGTTTAAACTGGTAAAATTAGAAGGCGGTTCTTTCCTGATTGATTATTTTCCGGTACAGTTGGCTGCTGCAGATTTTATATTGGTTGCTGCTACTGCTACATTTATTGCCTTTATGGCCTCGTGGTTTCCTGCCCGTAAAGCAGCTAACCAGGCAATTGAATTGCGTTGATGTTAATTTTGCCGTTAAAGAGTAGAGACGTTTTTACTTAGTAATCCCCCTTTTTAATTGTTTGTTTTATTAAAGCTGATAGAATGCTTCGATAAACTTGTTGGTAAAAATAAAAATGCCGGGAAAACAGAAAGCCAGGTTAACGACTTCCCGGCTTCCCGGCAAAAAGAATATATAATTTAATAATCTCCCAATGTTTCCGGCAACTGTGCAAGTGCCCTGGCTAATTGCTCATCATTTGGCGAAATACCATGCCATTCGTGGCTGCCTTCCATAAAATCAACCCCTTTTCCCATGGCAGTTTTCATTAAAATAATAATTGGCTTGCCTTTGCCTGTAAGTGTTTTAGCTAGTTTTAATGTTGCAACTACTTCGTCTACATCATTACCCTGCTCAAGGTGTAATACATGCCAGCCAAAAGCTTCAAACTTGGCTTCAAGATTACCCAGGTCCATTACTTTGCAGGTAGGGCCGTCTATTTGCTGGCCATTCCAGTCGATGGTGGCAATCAGGTTATCTACTTTTTTATGGGCAGCAAACATAATGGCTTCCCAGTTTTGCCCTTCATCCAATTCACCATCACCATGAAGTGAAAAAACGATTCCATTGTCGTTGTTTAAATTCTTAGCCAATGCTGCACCTATTGCCACACTCATTCCTTGACCAAGCGAACCGCTGGCGATTCTTACGCCAGGTAAATGTTCGTGTGTGGTAGGATGTCCCTGCAAACGAGTATTCAATTTTCTGAAAGTAGCCAGTTCCTGTGTTGGAAAGTAACCACTTCTCGCCAATACACTATAAAATACCGGCGAAATATGACCATTACTCAGAAAAAACAAATCTTCCCCTAGCCCATCCATATTAAAAGCAGGGTTGTGATTCATTACTTCAAAATATAGTGCCGTTAAATATTCTGTGCATCCCAATGAACCACCGGGGTGACCACTTTGTACACCATGAACCATCCGCACAATATCTCTTCGCACCTGGTTTGCTACTCCTTTTAAATCAGTCATAGTTGTTTAATTTTCAAAGCAAACCTACTTTAATTACTTTCAACAGCAAAGTAAAATTTAATAAGTATTGCATTTTTAATAATAAGGTATAAGAATCGTCGTTTGCTTATAAATGAACTTTTTAAAGCCAGTTTACTAACGATTGTTTTGTAGTAAAATTTTATAAATCGGCATTATTTTACTATGTTGCAGCACAAATGTTTAATCTGGATGCTTTAAGCATGTTATTGAAGTTAACTTTTGTTTTAATTATTATTAATTACCCCCTGGCATGGACAATATATTTCTCAGTGGCGTTGTATCTTTTTTAATTACTTTTTTCGCCATCCCTGTAATTATTCAGGTAGCAAGGGAGAAAAAAATGTTTGATGAACCAGATGAGCGCAAAGTCCACAAAATGGTAATTCCCACGCTTGGAGGATTGGGTATTTTTGCCGGATTTATTTTAGCTACGTTGCTTTGTGTGCCTGTTGGCAGCAACAAATTGCAATATTATGTAGCTGCAGCCATTGTTATTTTTTTTCTGGGAATTAAAGATGATATCCTTATATTATCTGCTGCCAAAAAATTTATCGGACAGGTATTGGCAGCTGGTATTGTTATTAAATTCGGTGGAATACAAATTACCAACATGCACGGTTTTTTAGGTATTGGCGAAATACCTTATTTCGCCAGTATTATTTTAACTTTCTTCACCATAATTGTGATAACTAATTCCTTCAATCTTATTGATGGTGTAGATGGTTTGGCAGGTTGCCTGGGTTTACTTACAACCTTTGTTTTCGGTTGTTATTTCTTTTATGTAGGGCAATTGATGTATTCTGTAATGGCTTTTTCTCTCGCTGGTAGCCTTATTGGCTTTTTGATATATAATTTTTCGCCAGCTAAAATATTTATGGGTGATACCGGTTCACTTTTAATTGGACTTTTTAACGCCATTTTGGTAATTCAGTTTATAAATATTGCAGGTATACCAGCTGGTAAATTACCTCTGGAATCTGCCCCGGCACTGGGTTTTGCAATATTAATTGTTCCATTATTTGATACACTTCGGGTGTTTAGCCTTCGCATTTTAGACAGGCGCTCACCCTTTAGTCCTGATAGAAACCATGTTCATCACTTTTTACTTGACCTTGGCTTTAGTCACCGTAATGTTACTTTTTTATGTGTAGGCGCCAATGTTTTTTTTATTGCTTTAACCTATTCTATACGCAGCCTTGGAACTACCCTTGTGATGGGTATTTTGTTTTCTGTAGCGGCCTCTCTCACTGGAATTATATGCTATTTCCGTTCAAAAATCAAAGAAAATGCTGCCACAATTTTATTAAAGGAAGGAAGGATTGTGAAGGCACCTAAAATTCTTGCATTTACTTCGGAAGTAGTTGAAGCTGACTGAAAAAAAAGCCTGAGAAACGCACGCTTTCAATAAATGCACCGTTTTAAAACTAAACATAAATAGCAACATAAAATTATCAGCCGCCAGCCCAACCTTTTTGATTCCATTTTTTCTCTTTTTTAACCTACTTCTAAAAATTTATTGTCTTTATGAGAAGCCAGATGTGAGCCTTATAATTCTTTTCTTTAGTTTTGCAGCCATCTAAAACTAATTTTTATGTCAGAAGAACTGGATTTGATAAAGATGGATACCGAAAGCACCATGAATAAGGCCATCAGCCATTTAGAAGCTGAACTAGTAAAAATAAGGGCAGGAAAGGCTAACCCTAATATGTTGGATGGTATTGTAGCGGAATATTATGGTTCGCCAACACCCATTTCACAGATAGCTAATATTTCTGTGTTGGATGCCCGCACTATCTCTGTACAACCCTGGGAGCGAAATATGCTTCAACCCATTGAAAGGGCTATTATTGCCAGCAATATTGGTATCAATCCTCAAAATGACGGCAACTTTATTCGGTTATTTTTACCCCCGCTAACTGAAGAGAGAAGAAAAGAATTGGTGAAAAGATGTAATGCTGAAGGAGAAAATGGTAAAGTATCTATCCGGAATATTCGCAGAGATTCGATTGAGCAAATTAAAAAACTGCAAAAAGATGGACTGAGTGAAGATGCTACCAAAGAGGCTGAAATAGAAATGCAGGAATTAACCAACCGCTTTATTTCATTAATTGAAAAACACCTGGAAGCAAAGGAAAAAGAGATAATGGTTGTGTAGGGGTTGGGGCATCTTTAATGTTTGCGAATGCTGTATAAAAAGAAAAAAAATTATTACTCAGTATATATAACCGGGTAGTTTTTTATGTGGAAAAATTCGTTATTCAACATTCGTTATACCAAACTATTTATATGCCTTTTGCATTTATTGAAAAAACACTCATCACCATTACTACACCGCTATATGCATCCATCATTTTATTTGAAATAACAGGTAGTCATCTGCAATTAAAAAAATACTACTCAGTAAAAGAAACGCTCATCAACCTTTACCTTACTTTGATAAATGGAAGTATAGATTTGCTTTTTCGCTCCATCTATCTTTTTATTATTCTGCAATGGTTTTACAATAATAAAATAGCTTCCTTTAACACCCATGCCATACTTTATTGGTTATTGCTTTTTGTTTTGGAAGATTTTATGTTCTATCTGGAACATTGTGTTGATCATTATTGCCGGATATTTTGGGCGGTGCATGTAACCCATCATTCATCAGAAGAGTTTAACCTTACTACTGGTTTTCGATCTTCCGTATTACAACCTTTATACAGGTTTGTTTACTTTATTCCTTTGGCAGTTGTAGGCTTTGCCCCTGCAGATATTATATTGATGTATGCTCTTACACAGATTTACGGCATTTTGGTACATACACAGTTTATTCAAAAAATGCCGGCCTGGTTTGAAGTATTGTTTGTAAGCCCCAGCCACCATCGGGTACACCACGCCAGTAACACCCTTTATCTTGATAAAAATATGGGGATGTGTCTCATTATCTGGGATAAAATGTTTGGCACTTTCCAGGAAGAAATGCCTGAAGAACCAGTACGTTACGGGCTTACCAGTACCTTACCAAACCGGTATCATCCGGTAAATATTGTGCTGCATGAATGGGTGCAGATTGGAAAGGATTTGCAAAAGAAAACATCTTACATCAACAAAATAAAATACCTGCTGATGCCCCCTGGATGGAGCCACGATGGAAGTACAAAAACTGCCAGAGAAATGAGGGCAGTGCTGAAAGTGAAGCCGGAACAAATTATTAATTTTAGCCCTGAAGAATCATTGATGAACCATGTAACAGGCAAATTACAAGCTGTAGTCAATTAATGAATTCAACAGTAATTTAATTTTCTGAAACCAACAGCAAGCAGCTCATTAATATCAGGGTAAATCATCAATAGCCTTCATTTGTCCATCTGCAATTTCAAATGCATAACAATAGCTGCCATTTGTAATTACCAGGTAAGGAACCTGCAATGGTATATTGTATCTTAATACCTGGTCTAATACTTTTCTATCCAAAGCAACAGCCATCTCTTTACATTCAATTATCATCCATGGCTGGTGTTTATTATCATACAGCACTATATCAAAACGATTTTTTACATCTTCCAATTCAATTGTTTTTTCTACAGCAATTAAAGCAACTGGATGTTTTTTTATAACAATCAGATATTGTAAAAAATTTTGCCGCACCCATTCTTCCGGTGTAAGTATCACCCAGCGTTTTCTTACCTCATCAAAAATAAATTCTTTTCCTGCTGTTGTTTTTATTTTTGGCTTATATGGTGGGTAATTAATCTTAATCATGTTGCAGAAAAAAAATCTGTACTTTTATCGATAAAGTAATGTACAGTATAACAAAAGATATTTGTAAAAGTAACCATTAGTACCAAACGCAAAACAAATAAACAATAACGCATGAAATCAAAAGAAGATATTGTAGATAACTGGTTACCCAGGTACACAGGAGAGAAATTGGAGAACTTTGGCGAATATATTTTATTGACTAATTTTTCTAATTATGTTGAAATGTTTGCAAAGTGGAACAAAGTAAAAGTAGTGGGAAAAGACAGGCCAATGCAATGTGCAACTGCTCAAAATATCACCATCATCAATTTTGGTATGGGGAGCCCGGGTGCTGCAACAATAATGGATTTACTATCAGCCATTCACCCAAAGGCGGTATTATTTTTGGGTAAATGTGGAGGACTTAAAAAACGAAATACCATTGGTGATTTAATACTGCCTATTGCTGCATTACGGGGTGAAGGTACCAGCAATGATTATTTTCCGCCGGAAGTGCCTGCAATGCCTTCATTTATGTTGCAGAAAGCCATTTCTACTACCATTAGAGATTATGCATGCGATTATTGGACTGGCACCGTTTATACCACTAACCGCCGGGTATGGGAGCATGATGAAGTGTTTAAAGAATACCTGAAAAAAGTGAGAGCTTATGCCATTGATATGGAAACGGCCACTATTTTTACTGTAGGTTTTTACAATAAAATTTCTACGGGTGCTTTGCTGTTGGTGAGTGATAGCCCGATGGTTCCGGAAGGCGTAAAAACGGAGGCAAGTGATAAAAATGTGACTTCGTTATTTGTAGAGCGTCATTTAAAAATTGGTATAGATTCATTAAAGCAGCTCATCAATAATGGACTTACTGTAAGGCATCTGCAATTTTAATAACATTGTTTACAATTGATCTATAATTATAAAAGGTAATCGATAAAATATAAAAAGCCCAGGTTTCATTTTGATAGAATCGTGGGCTTTTTATATTTTAATCAACGATTTGTAACAAAAAAATATCTCAGTCTCAGGTAGTTATTTTTTCAACTCTCTTTTCCATGCCTCAGTACCACCTACCAGATTAATTAAATTATTAAATGGGTATTTTTCCTGCAGCTTCTGTATAGCAAACTGGCTGCGAATGCCCTTACGGCAATAAAATATTACTGGTTTATCTTTTGCAATTGAATATAGGTTACGGGTAATTTGTCCCAATGGCAGCAGGGTACCGCCTATGTTAAACTCAGCATGCTCATCTGCTTCTCTTACATCAATCAATTGAAAAACCTGTTGATCTTTTATCATTTGAGCAAGGGTGGCTGCCGTAATACTTTTCACTACCGGTTGACTTTTATTTACTGTTAGATTTGTGTGCAATTTACCTTCAATCAATTATTCATCTTCTTCATCCATGTAAATTCTACTTAATTTCAATTTGCTTACCGGTGATACAATTAATGGATATTTTTCAACCGCAACATTGCTTTGCGAAAGGCCAAACCCTTTTTCTTCGCTTAAAGAAATTTCTTTTACCCAGAAATATAATTGCATAATAATTCTTTCAATAAAAGGCAATTCATTATCCTGCGATAAAAATTTTTCCATAACCACAAACTGAAAATCACCTACCACATTGTTTCTTTGCTGACTCTCGTAACGGCTGGTAACGTTTACTTCTTTATTAGCAACCAAATCTTCTACTACTTTTTTAAACATCACATTAATACGGGGTGCTACCCTAAATCCAAGCCTGAATTCTACCCGGATAATATCATTGGGAATAATGTGCTCAACTACATACTCACAGGTATAGGGATCATCCAGCGTATCAACATGCACAAACCAGAATATATCGGCCCGTTTGGGCTTTCCGCTTAAAATAGAGTAAATAATTTTATGCTCAATCTCTTTTGGATTGTTAGCACTGGTCATATAAACAAGGTGGGTTGCGTATTTGGGAACACTAATATCATTACTTAATTCCTCCAGCTTGGGAATGTATTCTTCCATTCTTACAAATTCAACATAGCGGTTTTTAATTTTACGGCTACGATACCATACATACATCACTACAAACAAACCACCACCTACCATAAGTGCAATAAAACCACCATGCGGAAATTTATCCAGGTTGGCAATCAAAAAACTTATTTCTATTGTGAGATAAACAATAAGGTATAAATAAATAAAAAAAGGTGCGGTACGCCGGGATATTAAAAAGTTGGCAAACAGAATAGACGTAGAAAGCATACAAAGCGTAATAGCCAGGCCATATGCAGCTTCCATAGCGCTGGAAGACTTAAAGTATAATACGATAGTGCAACAACCTGCAAACAGCAATGTATTAATACCAGGGATAAATAACTGACCCCTTGCTTCTGACGGGTAATTGATTTTCATACGTGGCCACAAATTGAGACGTATCGCTTCACTAATTAATGTAAATGAGCCGCTAATTAATGCCTGGCTGGCAATAATTGCAGCAAGTGTAGCAATGACTAATCCTATCAACCTAAACTCATCTGACATTACTCCATAAAAAGGATTAAAACCTGCTTTTATCATTTCATCCGTAATAATATGCCCTTTGTGCTTTGATAAAAGCCAGGCACCCTGACCTAAATAATTTAATATCAGGCAAACTTTAACCAACACCCACGAATAGCGGACATTAGCCCTGCCGCAATGTCCTAAATCGCTGTACAATGCCTCTGCACCCGTGGTACAAAGAAACACAGCACCCAATATCCAAAAGCCTTTAGGATAAACTGTTAATAGTTTGATAGCATAGTAAGGATTAAATGCCTTAAAAATTTGCATATCATCAGAAAGGTGTACAATGCCAAAGAATGCCAGCATTCCAAACCACACCAGCATTATTGGCCCAAATAATTTACCTATTGAGGCAGAGCCAAAACGTTGTAAAAAAAACAGAAACATCAATATCAATAATACAATATAAATAATCTGGTATTGTTGCACATTTTTAAATGCATCAATTTGTTTTAAACCCTCAATGGCAGAAGTTACAGAAATGGGAGGCGTTATCATTCCATCAGCAAGCAAGGCAGCTCCTCCAATCATGGCAGGTATCACCAGCCATTTTTTTTGCCGCCTTACTAAAGTGTATAAAGAAAAAATACCACCCTCGCCTTTGTTATCTGCGGTTAAAGTGAGGATCACATATTTAAGGGTTGTCTGTAGTGTTAATGTCCAGATAATACAGGAAAGCCCGCCAACAATTAATAATTCGCTGATTTCACGGCCATTGATTATGGCATTAAAAACGTATAACGGAGAGGTACCTATATCGCCGTAAATAATACCTAAAGCAACAATCAACCCTGCGGCTGTTACTTTATTAACATGCTTTGACACTATATGAATGATTTATTGTACAATGGTAATTTCCAGCATCAATGCTTTCAATAACTATTAAGCTATTACCAACGCAAATGTATAGTTTAAACCAATTAATAATTAGAATGAAGCAGAAATATTGGTTTATAAAGGTTTTTTGTAAACACTATATTCGGGTTTATCATGTAATTGTTTGCATGCAAATGCTTAGTCAGTCTTTTATTATACAACTTGTATTAATTTCGGGCATGAATAATATTGTACTAATTACTGGAGCTACATCGGGTATTGGATTAGCCTGTGCCAAAAAATTTGCTGCTGCAGGTTACCAGCTTATCATTACAGGAAGAAGAAAAGACAGGTTGGTGAATTTGCAGCAGGAACTGCAGTTAACATATGCCATTAGGGTTTTACCCCTTGTTTTTGATGTACAGGACAGGCAGGCTGTTGAAGAAAACCTGAATAATTTACCAGAAGAATGGAGGGCTGTAGATATACTCATTAACAATGCAGGTTTGGCAGCAGGAAGAGATAGTTTTGAAACAGCCGACATGGACGATTGGGAAACCATGCTCAATACCAATGTGCACGGATTGTTATATGTAACCAAAGCAATTATACCGCAAATGGTTGAACGTAAAAAAGGACATATCATTAACATGGGGTCTGTTGCGGGTAAAGAAATTTATGAAAAAGGCAATGTGTATTGTGCTAGTAAGTTTGCAGTAGATGCCATCAGTAAAGCAATGCGGATAGATCTGCTAAAATATAATATTAAAGTAACAGCCATACACCCGGGTGCTGTAGAAACGGAGTTTGCATTGGTGCGTTTTAAAGGCGATGAGGTAAAAGCGGCCTCTACCTATACCGGCATAAAACCGCTTTCCGGTGATGATATTGCAGATACAATATTTTATTGCAGCCAATTACCACCGCATGTTTGCATCAACGATCTGGTAATTACTTGTACCCAACAAGCAGGCACGTATTATTTTAACAAAATAGCTTAGATTTTTTATAAAGGCAATAGAAATAATTAAACAGTTTTAACGTTCATTAAATACAACGCCGATTTGTGGTTGGTACCTATATATAACACGGTAATTAATCGCTGTTAAAAAAGCGGAAAAACAACTTCCATATTTGCCTTAATTTATAATTAATCAACCTATGAAACACCTACTTCTATTGCCTTTCATCTTATTGTTATACTACTCAACCATGTATGGGCAAAATGTTATAAGGGTAACAAATTGTAAAGATGAATTAATAAAAAAACAAGTTGATAGTATTAAATTAGCATTTGCCAGCCAAGGTTTTATTATAGCCAAAGAGGCTTCCATAACAATGGAAAGTGAATATGAAATGGCCGTGATGGTGGCACTTACAGAAGGCAGTTGGTACCAATTTGTTTTTATTGGTGATATCGGTTCTAAATTATATGAAGTGCGGGTGTTTGATTCAGATGAAAAACAGGTGGTATATCAAAAAAAAATGTGGGGTGATGTGGATGGAAATGTTATCAATTTCTCATACATACCTAAGTTTTCTGAATACTATGCTTTCAGGCCGGTGCAGGTAAACAAAAAGAAAAAGGAATTATGTGGTTATGTTATGTTGCTGAAAAAAGTAAAATAATAACCACTTAACATTAATACATAACTGCCTAAATGTTTTTTATTTATGAAAAACAGCTTCTAAAAAAACTGGTTTAAATAACTTGATTATACGTTGATTTAATCAATCTTCACCCCTTCCAATCATTTTTCCTCCATTTTGCCAGCTCCCGTTTAATTGTTCAAATTCTTTGGCATCCGCTTCAGAAAAGGAATGATTAACCATCGGTTTTAAATCCGGCTGCCCGGCATTTACCCAAGCTGTATACCAAAAGGAGGCGATAGAAAATATTGATAAACGCATCCTTCGCTCAATCATACCATCCAGTTTTTGATTAAATGCAATGGTAAAGGCGGATGAATATTGGCGTATAATTACGCCATTTCTTGTTTCAAAACTATATTTCTGGTCTGGTGCAAATTGCCTGGTTAGTTGCCGTTCAAATGTAAGCACAGAATCTGAAGCCAGTGCACTTTCCAAAACCCTTTCCCAGGCGTACTCTCCAGGATTTTTAATATATTGAGCCTTACCAATAAAAAAGTTGAATCCCATATTTTGCTGATCTCTTTCTGCCAGCAGTTCCGGTACCCGACTTTCCCAAAAACCATGTATTCCTTTTTGATTGGTATATTGACCATTGTGGTTGCTGTTGGCATGTAGCGGCACATGTGAGTCTGCAATATAATGGCCAATCTCGGCGCTGTTCTTCATTATCTTACTAAAGTTCTTTTCTTTAAATGCGCTGGTTAACCGCAGCAGCATGGTTTGAATATGCCAGGGTACAATACCATGCGCCATCAGGGAATCTTCCCCAAACTTTGCTACTGCATCTTTCCATTTTCTTGGTAAATCAGGATATGGATATTTCCCAAAATGATCAATATCCAGGTAATGCCGGGGTCCTTCTTCAGGTACAGCATAGCGGCGCTTGTCAGGATCTACTGCATGCTCTTCCAAAAATGAAATATTGGGTTTGTAAAGCACCATCATTTCTGGCGGCAATAAAAATACAGCATAGTAATTTATTTTTTTATGGGCATAAAAACCCCAGCAAAAAGAGGGTAGATAAGCCATTAACAGCAGGAGCGTTAAAACGGAAATGAAAGCGGTTTTTTTCATCTATTGTTAAAATATTAATTTCAATCTCTCATTTGGGAGTAAATCAATTATTTTGTTATGGGTTTAATTAATAAAGGACTTTGCTGGTGTAAATTTTGGCGGGTAGCTGATAATTATCATAGCTTTCAACCGGTTCAAGCTACGAAAAAAACGTTAATCAGCGCTCAACTGATGTACAAATTCCTGTTTTTATTGATGGTAATTAATCAAATAAAAAAAGCAGTTTCATTGGGGTTAACCTTTTGAATACTGCTTAATTTAGGGTTCTTGTGGTAAGGTTTTTTCAGGTAAAACACTATTAGGTATATTGTTTTACTATTGGATTTAAGGCAATTCTTTTGTTTAATCAAGAAGGTAAGGAATAAATTTTCTAAATAAATTTAGAAAAACCTACAATGCTGTTTTATCACATTAATAAGTTAGATTTTTAAATATTGGAATAAAAGCGGGATGAATTGTAAAGTAACGTCCATTTGTTTAGGGAAACAATAGTACAAGAACTTAAAATGATGTAGTTGCAATGTAAATTAGTGTAGTTGTTTATACTACATGCTTGTAGTATAAATAAATGAGCCGCTATTGTATTTGCTTCAAATTAAGCTGGCTAAAAGTTAGAGCAAATTGTTTTGAATTGCGTACAAAGTGAGGTTTGCATTGGTTTTCATATTCATTTTGGCCATTACTCTTGCTCTGTAAGTGCTAACAGTTGTTACACTCAGGGAGAGAGATTCTGCCACTTCTGATACGGCTTTGCCGGAAGCGATCATTTTAAAAACATGCAGTTCTCTGTCGCTGAGTGATTCATGCAATTTTCTTTCTGCATCCTGTTCAAAAGTGTCTGCTATTTTTTCGGCAATGGATAGGGTAATATACTTTTTACCCAACAATACCCGGCGAACTGCAGTTACCAATTCATCCGGGGCGGTGTCTTTACTAAGATAGCCAGCGGCGCCTGCTTTTAATACCCTGATGGCATATTGTTCTTCCGGATGTATACTAAGTATCAATACGGGCAAGGTTGGATTTAATTGTTTTATATGAGGTAGGGCCTCCAGGCCGCTTTTACCCGGCATAGAAAGGTCCGAAATCACAATATCCCATTTTTCCAATATCACTTTTTTTATCAAATCTTCCGCATCTGCTACTTCCTCAATAATTGCATCAGTAAATTCCTCTGCCAGAATTTGCCTTAGCCCTTTACGAACAATTGTGTGATCATCTGCAATCAATATCCGTATCATTATTGGTAATTTTATTTTGTTAGTTGATAGGAATTTGAATTGAAACTGTTGTGCCCAAACCAGGCTCACTTATTATTTCATAGTTGCCCCCCATTTCCATAGCACGTTCCTTCATGCCAAATAATCCCAATGTTTTTTTACTGCCGATATTGTGTAGTACAAAACCTTTACCATCGTCCTGTATAGTTAAAATTAATTGCCTGTCTTTAAAAAGTAGTGATGAGGTAATTTTACTAGCATCTGCATGGCGGGCTACATTGGTTAGTGACTCCTGAAATATCCTGAAAAGGCCGGTGGTATATTTGTGGGGTATGGGCTGGTTATTGGTAAGATTAATAAGCTCTATTGGAATGCCGGATCTTTTTTCAAATTCGTTACTTTGCCACTCCATAGCTGCCAGCAAACCCAAATCGTCCAGCATGCTGGGTCTTAATTCGGTTGATATCTTTCTTACTGATTTAATGGTGTCTTCTATTAACTCCATGGTATTGGTAAACTTTGTTTTTATCTCCGGCTCTTGTGTTTTTATTTTTTTTGTAAGCCAGGATATATACATTTTTAAACCAGTTAATTGTTGCCCCAGTTCATCGTGAATTTCTCGTGCAATATTGGTTCTTTCCTCTTCTCTGATATTTTGCAGGTGAGTAGCTAATTGCCTGATTTGCTGATAGGACTGTTGCAGCTTTTCTTCGGCTTTTATTTTTGCATCAATATCATTGGCCAATATCAGCCTCACATTTTTACCCTCATAAACAATATCATGTGCAATAATTTCAACTCTTATAATGTCTCCATTTTTTTTCTGGTGTCTCCATATTCCATTATAATCGCTTCCTTCATTCAAACCATTAACCATTTTTTTGAATAAGTCAACATCTTTTGGCGGCCTGATATCAAGTACATTCATTTGTAAAAATTCTTCCCTGGTAAAGCCGTAATGTTTTAAGGCAGCCTTATTAACATCTATAAAATTCCTTTCCGGATAAGTGATCATCCACATTGGCATTGGGTTATAATCAAAAAGATGTTTATACTTTTGGCCGGATGATTTAAGTGCAAGCTGTACATTTTTTTCGCTGATGGCAAAAGCTACATCCCTTGCAATGGTTTCAATGAGTTGTATTTCTTCATCTGAAAAAACATGGAACTCTGTATATAAAATAACGAATTTACCTAACAGGTTGTTTTGATAAATGAGCGGAATAAAACCCATTGAAACAATCCCTTCCACTTTGCAGAAAGGTTTAATTCTATCTATAGAGACATCCTTATCTACATCCGATATTAAAATTGCCCTGGTAAACTGTGCTTCATTTTTCCAGTCACAAAAATCCTGAAATTGTTGAATGAATACATCACTAAGGTTTTTGGAGGCCACCAGGCACATTTTATCTTTTTCATTGAATAAACATACGGATGCTTTTTTTGCATTTACAATATTGATATAGGCATTTAAACCCAGTTCGTAAATATCTTTCGGTTTTTCCGCATGGCTTAAAGCTTCACTTAAACTGGCAAGTAATTGTATCTGCCGGAAACTTTTTTGTAGTTTTTCTTCGGCATTAATCCTTGCAGAAATATCAATACCATTGCCAATTAAAAACGGTTTACCTTCTATCTCTACTGCCATTGCAGTAAAATAAAACGGTATCAATTTGCCAGACTTGGTTAACAGGTTGGTTTCTACATTTTCCTGCCCCAATGCAAAAGCATTTTCAATTTTTTGCATTACCATTTCCCTGTCGGCCGGGTTAATAAATTCAATAAAACCTTTTTCTGCAATTTCCTGCATACTATATCCGGTAACAAGCTGAAGCCTTTCATTCCAGCGGATCAATTTAGTGGCACCTAACTCAATCAGGTAAAATACCCCAGGCAAACTATCAATAATTTTATCAGAAAATTCCCTGGCTTTTTGTATTTGCCCTTCAATCTTTTTTTTATGTGTTACATCCCTGAAATAAACAGACAGGCCCGATGGTGATGGATAAATATAGTTCTCAATCCATATCTTAAGCGGTGGATAATACAACTCATAAAAAAAGTATTGCTGGGTTTCCAGTGCCTTGTTGTAGCTATTATAAAATAATTCCCTGTTTTGTGAATCCGGAAAATCTGTCCAGATGTTTTTTCCAATAAATGTTTCGGGAGATCCCCCTAAAATCTGGCAAACTCTTTCATTTACATAAGTGTAACACCAGTTTGTATCCAATGCAATAAAGCCATCTGTAATGCGCTCAAATATTCCGGAGAGTTCAGCTGTTTTTACTTTTACCTGCTTTTCTAATTGCTTGTTAAATTCTTTTAGTTGATCTTCCAGTTGCTTTCTTTCTGTAATATCACGATGTACGGTTACATACCCGTTTATCACACCTTTATTGACCATTGTGCTAATGCTGGCTAGCACAAATATGGGTTGTCTATTTTTTTTTATTACCTGGTACTCCAGTTTGTAATAACCATTTTTTTGAAGGGAAATTAAACTTTTTTGTCTTTCCTCCTCTTCTATATTCGCTTGAAGCAAAGTTGGCATGTGTTGTCCAATTGCTTCATCTGCAGTAAATCCATACAGGTCTGCAGCGGATTTATTCCAACTCTTAATAATCAATTTGCTGTCTGTTGTAAAAATGGCATCTGAAATAGTGTCAATTAACGAAGCCTGGTAACTTAACTGTAAAGAAGTTGTATGGCTTTTTTTTAAATCAGCACTTATTATAAAAAAGAAAACAATAAGTATTAAAAGAAAAATAAATGCAAATATAAAAAAACGGCGGGTGGTATTTTGTGCTACCGCTTCTAAAAATACATTTGATTGATATAGGGCTGTATTGTCTTTGTCTACTAAGTTTTGAATAATCACTTTTATACTGTCACTAATTTGTTTGCTATCTCTGTTATTGTTTATTTCTATTTTAGAATTTGCCCCTTCTGTATCAAATGCCCATACTGTTTGTTCCGAATTGGCTGTTTTTTTTATGATAAGCCTTTCTAATTGCAATATTTCCTTTTCTCTTGCAGGATTACTGGTTATGAGTTTTGTTAGCCGGGAGGTATCTTTTTTAAAAGTGACTAAAGATTGCTTATAATGAGTATAAAAATTTTGCTTGTCTTTAATGTAACCTCTTTGGTTGGCATCCAGGTCTTCCAGGTGTGTTAATATTTTTTCCGAAACCATCAGCACTTCCAACGAGGCATTTTCCTCGTTATTTTGCTTTTTTGTTTGCCGCCAATTACTGTAAGTGGCCAATACAAAAAAAGCCACACACAAAAATGAGGTTACAAATACGGTTACAATTATAGTTTTGGTTGAGATTCTTTTCATGAAAACCAATTTAATTTCAATCAATTGCAGGCATATGATTATCCGTTTATTGTAGAAATAGCTTTTAATAAAGTTGGAAAGTTAAAGTTAATATTTAAATGCAGCTATCATTCAGCTATTTCATTCAGGTAGCTGTTACAGGTTTCTTTTTTACAATTCACTTTTTATTTCAGGGAAATTATTTTTAATAGGAGCTGATAACAAACAAGATTATTACAGCAGCAATAGTTGTTTTATTTGTTGTTGTACAATAGCACCCATGGTGCTACAATGTGCAAAATGATGTACATGATGATAGGTATTCAATTCCTTTCGTAAAGTAACTACTTTATAATTTTCAGATATTTCTTCCTGCACCATGGCATTCATCAATACTTTCAACTGATGTTTATTGGCAAGGTATAAAGCAGCCAGTTTTTTTCGTTCATCCTGCCGTATTTTTTCAATGCTGTTTTTATTAAGCATACCAACGGAAAGTTCTACAAACAATAGATTTTCTTTGTAAAACTGGGGCAGGTACAAATTGAGTTTACCCTCATAACATTGCTGATCAAAATCTATGGCTTTTATCCGAAATGAATTGGCAAGTTTTTTATTTTGTAGTACTACAAAGTTATAGCTACGCATATCTCCCAGCAGTCTTACAAAACATCTTTCATTAAACCGGATAAATTCTTCTGCAATTAATAGTTGTTCATTGGCAGATAATTGATTCACTTTCAATAAAAACTCATCACCTGGTAAACCATCAATATGCGTTTCTACCAATGTGTTTTGATGGTATAAAAAATTGGTTTGGTTAGAAGAAAGTAACTGCTCCAGTTCCAACCCATAAATACGGCTGGCATCTGCAGCTTTTATGTAAAAATAATTATTGGTATTATCGCTATTGTTGATAAGGCTTATCCTGAAAGGCATGCTGTTGGCAAACTCACAAAAGTCAACGGCAGTAATGGAATAATCAGCAGCAGGCAATTGATGCAACAGTTGATAAGTGGCTATTAATTTGGATGTTATTGCTGCCAGTATGGTTGGCTCATACAGCACATTTTCCCAATGGGTGTGTTTACCATTTTCATTTTTAATTGCATTGGTATATTGGTAATGGAACAAATCGGAATAGGCGATGGGCAACTCAACATCCCTGTTAAATAATTGCAGGTACTGTTGCAATTGATGGCTTACCGTGTAAACTTCCTTTTGCATTAATGGCCTGTCGTTGTCTTTACTAAGGGCGGCATTAATGATGTGATGGAAGTGCATGATATTACAGGAAAATAGTAAAGAAATTTACTTTGAAGAGCTTGCATTTTTGCATTGTAATCTTAATTGACTTTAACAAAAAATCCCTTGGAATAGCTGCTGTGATGGAAACATTAAAACAAGTAACAGATAAAATAAGCGAATAGCTCTTTATACTTTTACAGCAACGGAATGCACGGCTGCAGCCATTTCTCTTATTAACGATGCGTTTTTTTCAATGGCATTGCCAACTACAATTACGTCGGCACCAGCTTTGCAATTGAGATAAGCTTTTTCGGGCTCAATAATACCGCCGCCAATAATTAATGGCACCTGTATAGCCTGCGAAACCTGTTCTATCATACTTTCTGTAATAGGCCGTTTGGCGCCACTGCCTGCATCCATATAAATTAATTGCATACCCAGCATTTCGCCGGCCATGGCTGTACATACTGCAATTTCATTTTTATCTGCCGGCAACGGACTGGCATTAGAAATATAAGAAACCGTAGTAGGCGCTCCGCCATCAACTACCATATAGCCGGTAGGCATAATTTCCAAACCGCTTTTTTTTACTGCCGGTGCCGATACTACGTGTTGCCCGATGAGCAACTCCGGGTTACGGCCGCTGATTAAAGAGAGATACAATAAAGCATCTGCATACTTACTTACCTGCGAGGGACTTCCCGGAAAAAGTATAGTAGGAATGGAACAACTCTTTTTAATAAGTTGCAGGCATTCATCTAAATAATTAGAAATTACCAGACTGCCACCAACAAAAAAATAATCCACTTTAGCTGCCACGGCCAACTCAATCAACTGCCCCATATTATTGTTGTTTACCTTGTCGGGGTCTATAAGTACGGCAAATGATTTTTTACCGGTTCGCTTGCGCTCTGTTATGGAATTGTAGATAGGTTTTAACATCAACTAATGGTTCGTTATTGGCAAAAATTGCACATTTTTTTCTTTTATTAAAATAAAGATAGCAAATGAATGTATTTGAAAATGTATGTTAAGCAATTAAAGGTAAATTTGATAATGGATATTTCAGCAGAACTGGTATTTAAAACTGCCCGAAGCGGGGGAAAAGGGGGGCAAAATGTAAACAAGGTGGAGAGTATGGTGGAAGGTTATTGGGCTGTTGCAAAATCCGGGTTATTAAATGAGGATCAAAAAAGCCTGGTTTATCTAAAATTAGCCAATAAAATTACCGGCGAGGGTATGTTACTGGTAAAAAGCCAGAAAGAAAGAACCCAACTGGCCAATAAAGAGGACGTAATAAAAAAAATGAATTCATTGGTAACGAAGGCGCTGATTGTTCCCAAAAAAAGAAAGCCTACCAAGCCCGGCAAGGCAGCTAAGCAAAAAAGGATTGACATAAAAAAGAAAACGGGCGAAGTAAAACTGAACAGAAAAAAAGTAATCCTATAAAAATGAAGTTCCTGCTGCACCTGTTTGTGTCCTTGCTTGTATTAAATAATATGCATGCCTTTTGCCAAATAAAGGGTGGCCTTCAGGCTCCTATCAAATTTGGAACTGTAACCATTGTTTTTAATAATACGGTTAATAAACAGGCATTGGTATTAAATGACAGTACCTATACCAATCTATTCGGCGAGCAGTACAGGTTATCCAAATTAAAATATTATATCTCTGGCATCAGGTTGTTTAATGCACAAAAAAAATGGATAGTTAAGCAAGCTTATTATCTTATTAATCAAAGTATAGACAGTTCATCACAGCTAAATATTGCGTTGCAGGAAAACAGCTATGATAGCATTGCTTTTCTGTTAGGGGTAGATAGTGCACGCAATACTTCCGGCGTACAAAGAGACGCACTCGATCCGTTGAATGATATGTTCTGGACTTGGCAATCGGGTTACATCATGCAAAAGCTGGAAGGCACCTCACCGCAAAGCAGTATTGTAAATAATAAAATAGAATACCATATTGGTGGTTACAGCGGGGCAAACAGTGTTTTAAAACAAGTGGTGCTACCTTTTCCAGATAACAGACTGCTGGTAATAAAACGAGGCAGTAACAGTAGCATTCATATTAATGCGGACGTCAATCATTTGTGGAATGGGGTAGTGGATATTAAAATTAGCGATACGCCCGTTTGTAGTGCACCAGGTTGGTTTGCCAAACAAATGGCGGCTAATTTCAGCAGCATATTTACAGTAACCGCAGTTGTTAATAATCAATAAAAATATCAGTACTTGTTTTGAAAATCAACATCACCATATTTCTACTACTGATAATCATTTTACTAAGTGCTTTTATTAACCGCCTGCAAAATCATCAGCCTCACTATTTAAAATTGGTTATACCAAAAGGCTGGCCCAAGCCTGCCAGGAATATTTTTGCAAATAATCCTTTAACTGAGGAGGGTTTTCAATTGGGGCGACAATTATTTTATGATAGCAAATTAAGCAAGGATGGCAGCATTGCCTGTGCCAATTGCCACCAGCAGTTTGCCGCCTTTACCAGTTTTGATCATGATTTTAGCCATGGCTTCAACAATAGTTTTACCACCCGCAATGCCCCCGGTTTATTTAACCTTGCCTGGATGCCTGCCTTACATTGGGATGGAGGCATCAATCACATTGAAGTGCAACCATTGGCGCCATTAACTGCTCCCAACGAAATGGCCGAAAGTTTAGAAAATGTGCTTAAAAAAATTACCGCAGATACTACCTACAAAAAACTTTTTAAAGCAGCTTTTGGTGATGCCGGCATCACCAGCCAGCGCATGTTGAAAGCCCTGGCACAGTTTACAGGTAGCATACAATCTTACAACACACGGTACGATAAAGTAAAGCGTGGCGAGGCCAGCTTTACCATTAGTGAACAATATGGCTACAATGTATTTAAAGCCAACTGCAACGCCTGCCATACAGAACCCTTGTTTACCGATAATTCATTTAAAAATAACGGCCTTACACTTCACCCAACATTATTGGATATGGGCAGAATGAAAATAACCGGAAAATCGGAAGATTCCTTAAAATTTAAAGTGCCCAGCTTGCGTAATATTACACTTACTGCACCTTATATGCATGATGGCCGATTGTACACTTTATCCCAGGTGGTGGAGCATTACAGTAATAAAATCAATAACAATCAGCCAACCATTGATTCGCTTTTAAAAAATAAAATTTCTATCAGCAACCAGGAAAAGGTAGACCTGATTTCTTTTTTATATACCCTTACAGATCAGGAAATGCTACATGATAAAAGGTATGGTGCACCACAGACTGATCCAGCTATTTTATCTAAGCATGTACATTGATAACTATTTTTGTTTGAGGCCCCATAAGATTATAACCGGCAAATAGCCATCTATTGTTTGCGTTTGTTTTTAAGCGTTTCAAAAATCAGCAATTGTTTTTCAAGCTCTGCTTTTTGTGCTGCTTTCTTCTTAATATTATCTTGAATATCAGATTCAATTCTTTCTTTCTTTTTAACAAGGTCTATACCATCCTCTAATAAATTTGCTAATTTTTTATCTGCTTTTTTTGCAATTTCATCTTGTGCTGTTATCTGCATCTCAAGGTCGAAAGAAGCCACATTAATTTGCTGCTCATTTAAAAATTGTTTAGCATTATTTATCACTGAGTCGTTTTCAGGCCCGCTCAAAAATTTTTCGTAACCGTTTGATATCAAAAAGGTGAGTATGGTATTATCTTTTTCTCGTCTGCTTTTGCGGTCAGTTTTAAAGTAAATGTCGTATATGCCGGGGCCAATTTTCGGTAATCTTATTTCTTTAAAAGTATAGTAACCCTTTGTATCTTTCCCTTTGTATCCCAAATGTTCAAAATAATCAACAAATGATTTTGCAACAGTTTTTTCCGGAAAGGGAATTTCTATTTCAATGGCAGGTTGGTTTATTTTCTGGTACTCGGCGGTTACAGAACGGGCTTGAGCAAATGATGCAACAGAAATAAAGATAGAAGCTGCAAACAGTACTGATTTTCTCATTTTCGTTAATTTTTATAAAGATACAATCCCTAAAAACACGATGCATTAAATTTAAAATAAATGAAGCTGTTTATTTTGTTTTATACAACTATTTTTGTTGCTCAACTTTTTTTGCATTGAGTAATATTAAAAATTTAGCAGGTCAAACGCTTTGGTATGGTGTAAGTTCAATAGCTGCAAGATTGATCAATTACCTGCTTACTCCTTATCTTACCTACACAGAATCTATCAAAACATCCGATTATGGTAAAATGGCGTTGGTTTATTCCGCCATCCCTTTGTTGAATGTACTTTTTACTTATGGTTTTGAAACAGCTTATTTTCGGTTTGCTTCAAAGGATGAAAATCAAAAAACAATCTACAACACGGCCGCTTTATCCCTGATTGCCACCACGTTTTTTTTTACTCTGATACTTTGGCTTAACCAAACAATTTTAGCAGGTTTAATTGGCTTAAAAGATTTTCCACAATTGATACAGCTAAGTATTGCCATTATAGCCATTGATACACTTACTAAAATTCCCTTTGCCAGGTTGCGGCAAGAAGGCAGACCCAGAAAATTCGCCTTTATCAATATTTTTGCAATCGTAGTTAATGTTTTTTTTACCTGGTTTTTTATTGGGTATTGCGCCAGCCATGCAGCCGCAAACGCTGATAGCTGGGTTACGTTGTTATATAATCCCTTACAAAATCCTATATACTATGTGGTGCTGGCCAACCTTATACAGGCTATAATAACCTTGTTGCTTTTATCGAAAGAAATTGCACAAATCCGTTTACAGTTTAATACAAAACTTTGGATACAGATGATGCTTTATGCAATGCCATTAATTATAGCCGGCATGGGGGGCATGATCAATGAAACCTTTGACAGGCTTATGTTGCGTTGGTGGCTGCCGGGTACCGTCCTTCATAAAGAATCTGAAGTGGGTATTTACAATGCCTGCTACAAATTGTCTATTTTAATTTCACTTTTTATTCAGGCATTTCGCATGGGTGCAGAGCCGTTTTTCTTTAAACAGGCCGAAGGGAAAAATCCACAACGCACCTACGCAAGGGTGATGAAGTTTTTTGTAATAGTTATTACGCTTATGTTTTTGGTGGTAAGTTTATACATGCCTGTTTGGAAAAACTTTATAGGGCCAAGGTACTGGCAGGGCCTTGCAGTGGTGCCCATTCTTTTATTGGCAAATATGTTCCTGGGTATTTATTATAACCTGAGTGTTTGGTATAAACTGGGCAATAAAACTATTGCTGGTGCATGGATAACACTCATAGGTGCCGGTATTACCATTGCCATCAACTTTATTTTTATTCCATCTTATAGTTATATCGCTTGCGCATGGGCTACTTTTTTCTGCTATGGCAGTATGATGGTGATATCATTTATATGGGGACAAAAAGAATACCGCATACCTTATGCCTGGAAAAAATTGCTGGCTTATATTGTTATTGTAGTGCTGTTATTTTTTATTCACAAAGGCATTACTTATTTATGGAGCAATACCATTTTCAGTCTTATTGTTGCAACTATTTTAACTGGATCTTATTGTTGGTTTATTGGTTTAATTGAGAAAAAAGAATTACCTCAGTTGCCGCTGGTGGGCAGGTATTTTAAAAAATAAAGCAGTTTGAATATGGAGGGTATTGTTGTGTAATTTTTTAACCAAACACAACTGATAATTCGCAGCCATTTCCTTTTTTTGATTTTATGGATACAATGCCATTAAAAAGGGATGCTCTTGTTTTAATATTTATTAAACCAACACC
>JAYTTM010000217.1:0-8086 GCA_043745055.1 Chitinophagaceae bacterium
TCTTTAAAACGACTGATGTCAAATGGTTTTTCGATAAACCCGTTAGCATTTACTTTGTTACAAATGGCTTCAATTTCGGCATTGGCGGAAAATATCAGCACTGGAATATGTTGGGTTGCCGGATTTTTTTTAACGATATCAATGGCTTTTTCTCCGCCAATTTCTGGTATCCATAGGTCCATCAAAATAATATCTGGTTTTATTCGGGCAATATCTTCTAATACGTTATCGCAGCGGGAGAGCGTTTCTACCCGGTAGTTACTCTTTGATAAAATTGCATTGCACAAAAACAAAATCTCCAGGTCATCATCATAAATCAAAACACACTTAATTTTCGGGCTGTTCAATACATTTTCGGATGAATCATCCGACTGCATCGATTGATTAGTTAAAACTTTTATTGTGTTCATTTTTTTTTAATTAATGGTTGTACCCTAACAAAAAAGATTTAGGCTTTGCAGAGTTTTGTATCGATACTTAAAAAATAAGCAAGCCAATATATTATTGCCCCACCGCCTTTTAACTATACCAGGCTTGCATTTACCAACAGCTTAGCCGGCTGCACCGGAATGCTAAAGAAAAATGTAGTTCCTTTACCTTCCTCACTTTCTGCCCATATCTCACCCTCGTGACGATGAATAATTTCTGATGAAATAAATAACCCAATACCAAGCCCCTGAAATTGAATGGCATGTTCCTCAACTCGATAATACCGATCAAATATTTTTGACAGATGGTTAGGTGCTATCCCTATTCCATCGTCTTTTACGTTTACATGTACGTTTCCCTCTTTCAAACTGATATCGATAATCACTTTCGATTTGCCCGGTGAGTATTTAAGAGCATTACTTAATAAATTGATAACTACCTGTTGCAGCCTGTCTTTATCGCCAACTACCTGCTGGCGCACTTCTCCCGTTTTTACAATTGCATGTGTTAGCGACGTGTATTGAATACTTTCAATTGTACGATCAATCATGTCATCAAAATTAAAACTGGAAATATTGTAATTTAATTTACCATTTTGAATTTTACTTACATCCAATAATTCGGTAATTAAATCATTCAGCCTTTCTACGGACTGATTGGCTTTTTTTGTGTATAAGTTTGCATCTGAATTTTCATCATCCAATGTTAGTTCCAGCAATTGCAAATAGGCTTTAACAGTGGTAAGGGGTGTTTTCATTTCATGGCTGGCAATACTGATAAATTCATCCTTTTGCTGCTCTTTCATTTTTTGCTCGTGGATATCGGTATGGGTTCCTATCCAAACTATAACTTTACCGGCATCATTTTTTTGTGCATGCCCACGGCTTAGATGCCAGCGGTAGGTACCATCAAAACAAAAAAAGCGATGTTCCAGCTCAAAATCGTTGCCGGTGCTTATAGCGGTTTCCCATATTTTTTTATTTTGATTCCAATCATCCGGGTGGATGATGTTCTCCCACCCATAGCCTTTAAGTTCATCAAAGGTTTTATGGGTAAAATCATACCATTGTTGGTTAAGGTAATTTACACTGCCGTCTTTATCCGCAGTCCACATTTTTTGGGGCATTGCATCGGCAAATAGTCTAAAGGTTTTATCAGCATCCTGCTTTTCTTTTCTTGCCTTTATCTCATCTGTTAGTTCGTATCCAAATATCAGTATGCCAGTTATAATACTATCTTCATTATAAATAGGCTGGTAGCTAAAACTAAAAAAACGCTCTTCCGGTGCAAGGTCTATGTCACGGGCGAGCCATAGGGGTACTTCGTTACCTAAATATATTTCGCCGGTTTTATAAACATTGTCAAGTAATTCTTTAAGACCCTGCCCTGCCAGTTCCGGCAATGCTTCCATAAGCGGCTTACCCAATAATTCTCTTTTACCAAAAAGCTTTTGATAAGATGCATTTACTATTTCATAAACAAGATTGGGTCCCATCAATGTACAAACGTATGCCGGAGCATTCATGTACAGATTCTTAATCATTTCAGCATTCTTTGCCAAAAATTTACGGCCACTTACCTGTTCGGTTACATCATAAGCAAAAACAAAAACACCTTCCACTTTACCACTTTCATCAACAACCGGCTGGCAGCTAAAATTTATGTAAAACAATCCGGAGGTAACGTTATCATTAGTAAAAAAAATGGGCATTTCTTTCCCCAAAAATACTTCGCCGGTTAAAAATACTTTGTCCAATATTTCAAAAAATTGCTGACCCTCCAATTCTGGCATCAAATCTTTTAAAGATTGGCCAATAATATCCTGTTTACCAGTAAAAGAATGATACATTGTATTGGCAAATTCAAAAACATGATCAGGCCCTTTTAAAATGGCAAATAAAGCCGGCGATTCCATCAAAAAATGATTCAGCAGCTGGTGCTCTTTTAACAAGTCTGCGGCTTTTTCTTCAAGTATTTTTTCAGCCCTTTTTCGTGTAGTAATATCTTGCAGTGTTAATAAAATCATTTCTTCATTAGCATTGCCAACGATAGGTTGTATATTAAAGCAAATTGTTCTTTCGCCTATTTCCTTAAAAGAAAAAGCTATTTCCGCCTCAAGCATTTTTTCGTTTTCGGTATGTATCTTTTCTATTTCAAGTCGTAAACCTGGTATATTCCAGCTATTATCCTGCAGCTCAAAAAATACTTTTCCCAGGGTTTCTTCTTCCGTTAATTTAAAAGTTTCATAAAAAGATCTGTTGGCACTTTTTATCCGGTAATTTTTATCCAACAACAGCAAAGGTTCATGAAGGGAGGCAACGGTGAGTTCTGCAAACTTGCGGCTTCGGTTCAGTTCTTCGTTCCTGTCAAAGAGTTCCAGGTTTACGGTAATCAATTCTTCATTGGTACTTTGTAATTCTTCTTTGCTGGTTTCCAGTTCTTCATTCAGGCTTTGCAATTCTTCACTGCCACTTAATAACTCTTCATTTGCACTTTGCAATTCTTCATTTACCGCTTCCTGATCTTCGGTAATGCTGAGCATATCTTCTCTTGCTCTTGAGAGTTCTTTTTCCAATTGCAGAATGCGAATCTGCTGTTGATCTTTTTTATTTTTTGCGCTTACAACTTTGTTTTTAACAACAGCATTGGTAGCATCGCCAGTTGCTACATCCTTATCGGTAAAAAGGATTAAAAAATGCAAATCAACCGTATTCAATAATGGAATCACTTCAATGGTTACCAATTTTTTACCATTGTTTATAGGAATGCCTTCTTTAGTGATAGGCTCCTTACTTGCTTTTGCCTTGTGCAACGCATTGCGGATTTCAAAAGCAAGGCCATCCTTACTCATTTTTAAAACATTCAGGCTTGCCTTTCCTGGCGAGGGTTCCAGGTAAATACCCGTTAAGCCACGAAATTGTACAATATCAAATTGTTCATTTACCACTACCCCAACAGGAGTATATTTAGATAATATAATTTCGTCTGCACTTCTTTGAAAATCGTCTGATTTAATATCTTTATTATTAGTTAAAAAATTTTTATCCGCAGCCGTTGTTTCCCCCGGTGGGCTTATAACATTTGTAAATCTGCCGGGCACTTGCTTCCTGCTATACAGTTTATCTTTTTTGCCAAATGGTAAAAAAAGATCGGAGGAATTACCGGTTGTTTCGGATTTACCTAACAACAAAATCCCCTTTTCATTTAATGCATAATGAAAAATAGACAAAGCTTTTTTCTGCAGAAAAGGCTCTAAATAAATGAGTACATTTCTGCAACTGATAAAATCCATTTTGGCGAATGGCGGATCTTTTAAAAAATTATGTATTGCAAACACACACATATCCCTGATTGGTTTTTTAACCAGGTAACTACCATCTGATTTATCAAAAAATTGGGAGAGTCGTATTTCTGAAATGCCCTCCAGTTCTTTTTTGGAATAAATGCCCGTTCGTGCAGTTTTGATGCCTTTTTCTGACAGATCAGTAGCAAAAATTTGTACCCTGCTATTGCCTTCATTTTCTCCTAAAAATTCGTGCAGGCAAATGGCTACAGAATATGCTTCCTGCCCAGTAGAGCAACCAGCTATCCAGATACGAATGGGGGTTCCCGGTTTTTTATTTTTTATAACTTCAGGAAAAACCGTTTCGCAAAGCGTTTCAAATGTTGCACTATCCCTGAAAAAAGAGGTAACAGGTATTAACAGATCCTGAAATAAAATGTCCAGTTCCGCTTTATTTTTTTTCAGGTAATCCAGGTAATCTGTAATGCTGTCCAATTTAAGCATTACCATCCGGCGAATGATACGCCTGCGAACAGTTGTTTGTTTGTAAAAATTAAAATCAACTCCCACTTTTACCCTTAGTAAGGCCAATACATGCCGGAAACCATCTTCTATCACTCTATCTTTTGAATCTTTTAGATCCTTGTTAGCGGCTATTTTAAACGATTGCTGTAACTCCATTAATTTGGCAGACATACTTTCCGGAGCTATAATAAAATCAACAATATCTGCATTAATAGCATGCTGGGGCATTCCGTCGTAAGAAGCTGTGACAGGATCTTGCGCAAAAGTAAGGCCGCCATGTTCTTTAATAGCCCGCAAGCCCATAGTACCATCACTTCCATTGCCGCTTAATACCACACCAATTGCATGCGACTGGTGAACATCTGCCAATGAAGAAAAAAATAAATCGATGGGTAAATTCAATTTATCCGATGTAGATCGGGGGCTTAGCAGCAATACACCATCCGTTGCCACCAACATTTTATTGGAAGGAATTACATAAATATGATCGGGCTGTACAGTAACATTATCACTTATTTCTACCACCGGAATGGGCGTAACCCGCTGTAAAATTTCGGGGAGCGAACTTTCGTGACCGGGATGTAAATGCTGTACCAGTATATAAGCCATGCCTGAGTTTTCCGGTATGGCATGGATAAATTTTCTAAAGGCTTCCAAACCTCCGGCAGATGCACCTATACCCACTACCGGGAAAAGGTTTTGGGAAAGTATTTTGGGTCTATCCTGATCTTTTGCTTCCATGCTAAATTGATTTGCCGGTTAATTTTTTTTGCAATAAATAAAGAACTTTTCTTTAATAAATAAAGGTAGTTTATTCATGGCGGGAAACCCTTGCTTATTTACAGTAACGTACGGTTACTAATTTTAAATACTGCCAATGGGATGCCAAGTTTTTTTTGCATGGCATAACAATAAATATTGGTTCATTAATGCCATATTAAGCGAGTGCAATTTGGCGAGTGCAAAAAAGTAAATATGTAGGCCATCTTTTAAAAGAAATCAGTAGGATTTCAAATATTCAAAATCAGCAAAAAAGGCTACTATTAATAGTTTAGTAAGTAAATCGTGCTAAATACATGATCTCTTTTATGTTTAGAAGGTTTAGATGTTTAGCTGAAGACCTACATAACATGGCATTAATAATGTGCGCCACTTCATCGTTAATATAGCAACAATTGGTAGATTAATTAGTGTTAACTTACACGACATAATTTTTAGTTTAATTTTCTATCAATATTCTATCTTCAATTATGCTTACAAAAAATGATCAGATTGAAAACCTTCAGGAGCTAAATGATGAGCTTGAGAATTATTTTAGAAATACCATTATTCCCCAACTTTTTGTAGATGCCAACCTGATACTGCAAAAATTTACGCCGCCGGCAATGAAACAGTTTAAACTGTCGGCAGCTGACTTAGGTAGATCAATTAATGAAGTAATAGACAATACCCGTTTCCCCTCCATAATAGAGAATATCCACCAGGTAATTGAAAGTAACGAAATTCTTGAAAAAGAAATTCAAACAAATGATTTTAGATGGTACCAGATGAACATAATTCCCTATGTTACGATGAGAACCAAAAAAACCAATGGGGTAATTATAACTTTTGTGGAAATTACCATGCGGATAAAAGATTTAAAGGAGCAGGAAAAATTAATTGCCGATCATGAAATATTGCTAGATACTATTTCGCATGACATAAAAACACCTCTCACCAACCTGATACTGGCTATTGATTTATATAAAAATGCACCTAAAGAAGATCCTGCAGAATCTAAAATGCTGTTTAACATTGTGGAAAATGCAGTTAGGAAAATGCAGCTCATTATTAATGATTTGACAGATGCAAGAAAGCAGGAATACAAATATAAAACGGAATCGGAATTATTGAATTTCGAACATATTTTAGAGGATGTACGGCTTACCCTTAATGAAACTATCAGGCAATCTGGTACTGTTATTAAAAGTGACATTGGTGTTTCGGAAATCACTTTCTCCAGAAGAAAACTCAGGAGTATTATTTACAACCTGGTTAGCAATGCCATAAAATTCCGATCAACAGAAGGGAAGTCTGAAATTTTTATTAAAACGGTAAAGGAAAATGATTTTACTGTAATTTCTGTAAAAGACAATGGTATTGGTATTGACGAAGCTAAGCAGGAAACGATATTTTACAAATATTACAGGGTAGAAAATGCTATTGAAGGTTCGGGTATTGGATTGTACCTGGTAAAAGAAATAGTTAACAATGCAGGTGGTAAAATTGTACTGGAAAGCAAGCCAGGCAAAGGCTCGGAATTTAAAGTGTATTTAAAGGGAGAGTAATTTTATTTGCAAAAAAAAATTTCTTATTGTTTAGTTTTTAGTCCGAACCATAAATTTTTCAGCAGCTTAGTTTAGTGGGTTTAGTAGTTTAGTTGCCGCAATAAATTGCAAACTATTAATAATGATCCGGACTTTGCAGCTGCTAATTTTACTTATACCCTACAGAGATAAAATAGTGAGAGGCCTCACCTGCTGCTTTTGAAACAAACCTTAGTAGATACCAAATCACTTTTGTCAGTAGAGATTATGACCCTATTATTAAATGGTATGGCAATAATTCAAAGAGTCTGAAGATAATAAGGTCGGGTACATTTATCAACAACGCTACTAAGGTTTAAAGGCAAAGCAACTTAACATGTCACAAATTTATCGCTCATTTACTTAACAACAGGGATACTTTTTTTATTCTTTCTACTAAATACCTTTTTCCATTTATGGATAGTTGTGGGTGCAACAGAATTGGGTTCTTCTCCAAGCAATAGACCCCATGGGGTAAGTATTTCTACAGAATCGAAAATTATTTTTACGATTGCAATAAACGGGATGAAAAGAAACATGCCGGCAATTCCCCAAAGCGCACTGCCAACTAATACAGACAATAAAGTGGCCAACACATTAATTTTTACTTTTGAGCCAACCACTTTGGGTAAAATAATATTGGCATCTATAAGGTGTACTACCAATAGTACAATGCCAACACCTACCACAGTACCGGGTGTATTGGTAGTAGACGTAATTAACAGGCTAATAACACAGGCTGTAAAAATTCCGAGATAAGGTATTACGTTTAATAAGGCTGCAATTACCCCCAAAAGAAAGGCATACTTTACACCCAATATTAAAAATCCTACACAATTCATTACTGCTACAATCCCCATTTCAATAAATAACCCCAGCACATAAACTTTTATTACATAGCGAATTTTCCCTAACACTTCCATTACTGCACCAGTATGTTTTGGATGGAATACAGTAACAAAAAACCGTACAATCAATCCACGGTAATACAGCAATAACATGGTATAAATTGGAATCAACACCAGGTAAACCAGCGCACCAGATACTGTACCTAAAGTAGTTTCAATAATACTGGTAGAATTGGAAAGCGTTTTAGCTTTTGCATTGTGGACAAACTCGTCAATATTGGTGGTACTGATATTAAACTTCCGCACAACCCATGCCTGCAACTGATCGAACCCGGCTAACAGTAAATCGGCTAATTTAGGAAGGTCATTTTTAAATGCCACCACCTGTGTTGAAATAAAAAACAATACTACAGAACCTGCCAGAATAAATAACAGGGTGGAAAACAAAGAGGCCAAACCCCTGCTAACACCCAGCCGCTCAAAAAAATTACAGGGCGTTACCAGCAGCAGTGCAAACAGGGTTGCAAATGCAACTGGAATTAAAATGTGCTGGGCCAGAAACAGGATCAGGAATATCAATACAATGCTTACTAAGCTGCGGTTTAATTTATCGTAAAAAGTAGGCAGTTGAGGTAAAGGCATATGTTTTTGTAACT
>JAYTTM010000218.1:0-2206 GCA_043745055.1 Chitinophagaceae bacterium
GTTGCTATTAATAAAAGGAAGAATGGAAACACTGCCACTGGTGAATTGTTGTGCGTAATATTCATGCTGAACGCCGCATTGGGAACAATGATTTTTATATGCTGGTCAATGCCCTGATAATTTAAATTGTATTCTTTTGTTTCGCCAATATCCTGTTTGGCAGGAATAAAGAAAATATTACCGGCAGCATCTTTTTCAAACTGCAGGTTATCCGGATTATTGATTTCTGCTACATCATTTGGAACTGGTTGAATAGTAACAGTTTTCTTCCCTCTGTCTTTAGAGCAAAATACCAGAGGGTCTATTACAAAAGCAGCAGGCTGGAGCCGTGTAATAATAATCAACTGTTCTGTAATCACCCTGCATGAGCCATCAGTTACTGTTAGGGTTACCGTAAAGGTTTGGGTGTTGTCTGAAAGATCATAGTTGTGTACAGGTGAGGCTTCTATTGAAAGAGGAGAACCATCCCCGAAATTCCATTCAACGGATTTGTTCTCAGTATTTACGCCAACAAAACGCCTTGCAGTTGCCGCAGCTGTAACCAGCTCTGCACTAAACTGAATACCAAATATTGGCTGAATGGTAAGCTCAATCGTTTTTCCTTTAAAGTTCAGATTATAAGTAGTTGCCTGCTGCAAAGTTTGTGCTGCTGGTACAAAAAATATTTTCCCATCTGCATTTTGTTTTAACTGCAAACCCTGCGGATTTTCAATTGCTGCAACATCCTGTATCAATGGGTCTGCTATAAAGAAATACTGGGTATTATCATTTGAGCAGAACACTCGTGGCTCAAGATTAAATAACTGATCGGGCTGGTTGAGCGTTAATTCCTGTTCCCTTGTTACAACACATGGTCCATCAGTAGCAGTTAATTTTACTTTGAAAGTTTGCGGACTTGTGGTTAATGTGTACTTATGAACCGGAGCCTGTTCTGTGGAAGCCGGACTACCATCACCAAAATTCCAGGATACCGTTTTATTAGCTGTATTAACTGGTATAAAGCGAACTGTAAACGGATCTTCATGGCTAAAATCAAAATTTAGCTCGAAGCTTAGGAAAATTTTAATTGTAACAGCAACTCCATTTAATGCTAACTGGTATTCGGTGGTTTGCTGTATGCCTTGTTTTGCAGGAACAAAGAAGACACTTCCGTTTGCATCCTGCTCCAACTTCATACCGCCCTTATTTTCTATGTTACTTATATCTTCAATTTTTGGGGATGCTTTAAATGTGTATGGCTTTTGATCATCGGAGCAAAACAGCACCGGATCAATGGTAAAAATCTGCGGAGGCTTGGGCAACACATAAGTTACCGGCGGGCAATCGGAACAACATATATACGGCAAATAAAAATCTGCCACAACGACTTTATCAGCAATAAAAAATGGATCTTTTGCATTTGCTGCTGCAAAGTTTTTTATGGTTAAATCTTTTAATGCAGCAGCCTGTACTCTACTTAAGTCAAGTTCATTATTATCAAAAAGCTTTAATATTTTAGAAAGATTATCTTTTGATATTGCTGTTGTATCTGCCAGTTTTTTTGTAGTGCCAATAATTTTTGTGGTGTTGTCTGATAAAGCTTTTATCGTATTTCCTGCTGCAGTCAGTGCAGCTTTGGATGGAGGAGCTTCATGATAAACCAGAATAAAAGTTCCACCTCTTGGCACACCGGCTTTATGATCTATGCCAGGGTTGTTTACCAAATATTCCGATAGCAGATTTTGCTTTTGAATTTTTTCTACCCGTTTAGTATATTCTGTAATAAGGGCATTTAATTTTTCATCAACACAACAGGTAACTACGGCTTCCAGCATGCCATACAGGAACGGACTAAGTTTTCTTTCCTGTCCATCAGCAGCCAAAACGGCTTGCATAAAATCAGTAAAGTAACTAATGGCATCGTCATAAATTCTGTTGAAATTGGTATAGTTGAAATTATAAATAGTTGCTGCGCCTGTTATTGTCTGCATCAGGGTTTCTGTAATATCTATCAGGTGAAGCAGTGCTGCTCTTGCACCAAAAGTGGAAGTAAGGTCAATTTTTGCAGGGCGTGGAAAAAATTTGTTGGTAGCCTGCATATATTCATTCCCCAATGTTCCTGCTGCAACCGGGCAATAGGTATTTAGGAAATCACCTTTTTTGCTAAACCTGAATGTTTGAATAAATTTGGTAATAATCAGGTCTTTTTGTGTCACCACATCCTGCA
>JAYTTM010000219.1:0-8072 GCA_043745055.1 Chitinophagaceae bacterium
CTTTCTTTAAAAAATTTGCGAAGATTTACAGATGCAAGGTTGCAAGCTGTGTTATCTAAAAACATGTATTCACTGCAAGGGTTACTTGCCCTTATGGCACCACCTTCCGGGCAAGTATGCCATTCGTTGATGGTGGTATCATATTGTGTTCCCGGGTCAGCACATTTCCATGCTGCGTATGTAATATCTTTCCACAGTTGTTTTGCTTTGATGGTTTTCATCACCCTGTTATCGCTTCTTCCTTTCAGCTCCCAATCACCATCTTCATCCAACACTTTAAAAAAAGAATTGGGCACCCGTACAGAGTTATTGCTATTTTGTCCGCTTACTGTTTTATAGGCTTCACCCTCATAATCGCTGGCATAGCCGGCATCAATTAAAGCAGCCACTTTATTTTCTTCTTCTACTTTCCAGTTTACAAATTTTTGTATTTCAGGATGATCCAAATCGAGGCAAACCATTTTAGCAGCACGCCTTGTGGTACCACCACTTTTTATTGCACCTGCTGCCCTGTCACCAATTTTTAAGAAACTCATTAAGCCGCTGGATGTACCACCGCCGCTGAGTTTTTCACCTTCGCCACGAATGCTGCTGTAGTTGGTACCTACCCCACTGCCATATTTAAAAATCCTTGCTTCTCTAACCCATAAATCCATAATGCCGCCTTCGTTTACCAAATCATCATCTACACTTAAAATAAAACAGGCGTGGGGCTGCGGCCTTTCGTAGGCGTTGTTGGATTTTTTTAATTGCCCGTCCATAGCATCTACATAATAGTGGCCCTGTGGTTTTCCGGTAATGCCATACACCTCGTGCAGGCCTGTATTAAACCACTGCGGACTATTGGGTACGCACGCCTGGTTTAATATAGAAAATACCAGTTCATCGTAAAATATCTGTGCGTCATTTTCAGTCAAAAAATAATCATTTCGTTCTCCCCAAACCCTCCAGCAGTGCGCCATACGGTGTGCAACTTGTTTTACGGTTGTTTCCCTTCCTGTGGTGCCGTCTGCCTGTGGTACACCTGCTTTTCTAAAATATTTTTGTGCAAGAATGTCTGTTGCAATCTGGCTCCATTGTCTCGGCACTTCCACATTGTCCATTTGAAAAACTACTTCTCCCGAAGGATTTTTTATTATTGAAGTACGGTAATCATATTCAAACATATCAAAGGGAGCAATCCCCTCCTTTGTAAACTGACGGCTAAATTGTAAACGCCTGGCAGTTTGGTTATTTGTTGGCATAAATGATTTGTTTTGATTGTTGTGTTAAGGAATTGTTATCCGGGTTAAGGGATATCGAATTTATCTGCTTACTATGACAAATCCTTATTGTAAATATTAACACCCTGTGGAAAAGAAGCTGCAAAAAATATATAAACCAACAGCACATTGCATTCGCTGGCTTATCCCCAAATTGAGCATAAAATATTTTACCAACTCTGTAATTTTTTGTTTACATAAGAAATGGAAACCAGTAACACATAGTTAAGTAAAGCCGTTGATGATAAACTTTTATTTAATTAAACAATGACATCGATTGCTGAATCTCAATTTAATTGATATGGCATAACTTCATTGTCTTAGTTTAAACAACATGAGAGCAGTAATACAAAGAGTAACCAATGCTAGTGTAACAATTGATGGAAAGATAATTGCTGCTATTAATGAAGGCTTACTGGTATTAATCGGGATAGAAGATGCCGATAATATTGAAGATATACAATGGCTGAGCAGCAAAATTGTGAACCTCCGCATTTTTGATGATGAAACCCATGTTCCCAATATTTCTGTAAAAGATATGGGTGGAGATATTTTATTAGTAAGTCAGTTTACGCTTCATGCTAGTACAAAAAAAGGCAACCGACCAAGTTACATTAAAGCAAGCAAGCCGCCTGTTGCAATTCCGTTATATGAACTAATGATTAATCAGATGCAAAATGATTTAGGCAAAAGAATTTCTACAGGTGTATTTGGAACAGATATGAAGGTGGCGTTACTGAATAACGGTCCTGTTACCATTGTGATTGATACCAAACAAAAAGATTAAAATGTTGGAGGGGTAGTAATGTAAATGGTTTAGCGATTAAGCGGTTTTGAAAGTAATCTTATAATGTATGTTTAGAAGGTTTAGAGCGTTTAGATTAAGCCCTACAAAAACAACCTACTATTATAACAAATAAAGCAACCATATTACTTTGGTACAAAAAGGTTGTTTTTGGCTGATGATACTGCATTGCGTACTTTGCAATAGATATCGAGATTATATGATTTGTCCCCCGTTAAAAATAACTTTTCTTGGCACCGGCACCAGTACTGGTGTTCCAATGATAGCATGCAATTGTGAAGTATGCCAATCAACCAATCCAAAAAATACCCGGTTACGCAGCAGTATTTTAGTAGAAAGCAGCACCACTACTTTTGTAATAGATACTACTCCGGATTTTCGATACCAGATGCTGAGGGCCAGGGTAAAAAAGTTAGATGCAGTTTTATTTACCCATCCGCACAAAGATCATATTGCAGGGCTGGATGATGTAAAAGCCTTCTGTTTTTTTAATGGTAAACCAATGCAGGTATATGCCAACTCATTAACCGAAGAGGCCGTTAAAAGAGAATTTGCCTATGTGTTTTCTGATAAAAAATACCCGGGCATACCGGAAATTAATTTAAACAGTATTGATCTCACCCCTTTTCTCATTGGTGATATCCCTGTAATTCCTATCCTTGTATGGCATTTAAAAATGCCGGTATATGGTTATCGTCTGGGTAGCTTTACTTATATAACTGATGCAAATAAGATTGATGATATTGAAAAAGAAAAAATAACCGGCAGCCAAACGATGGTTGTTAATACGCTACGTCACGAAAAGCATATTTCCCATTTCACCTTGAGTGAAGCCATTTCGCTTGTGCAGGAATTAAAAGTACCAACCGCTTATTTCACCCATATAAGCCACCAGCTTGGTTTACATGAGCAGGTTAGTGAACTGTTGCAACCTGGTATTGCATTGGCTTATGATCAACTTCAATTATTATTCGATTAACATATTACCACTTTAGGGTATTGCACATTCATAATTTGTTAGCTATATTAGCTTCCATATAATAATTGTATGCGCAAAAACCTAGTAGCCGAATACCTCAATTTTACTAAAAAGCAACGGAACGGAACCTTGGTATTACTCCTGCTGATTGTGGGTATTAGCCTGTTTCCTTTTATATTTCCTGTTTTTATAAAACCCATCACTACAGACGCTACTTCTTTTGAGAAAGAAATTGCCACACTTAAAATAAAGCAGGCAGATTCTACCTTCGCCTATCAAAGAAAGGCTTCGGATGATGGCCACTCTCCCTTGTATGAACCTGCTGATAGAAAATTTTCAGGAAAAGAAACATGGAAAGGCGAGCTCTTTTATTTTGATCCAAATACGTTAAACGAAGCAGACTGGAAGAAACTGGGCGTAAGAGAAAAAACAATAACAACCATTCAAAAATATGTTTCAAAAGGTGGCAGATTTTACAAGCCGGAAGACTTGGAAAAAATCTGGGGATTAAGTGACGCTGATAAAGAAAGATTGATTCCATTTGTTCAAATAGAGAAGGCCAATGTAGCTGCCAATTATCCAACAAACAATTATAGTAAACCGGTAGTTAATAAAAGTACTTACACGCCCCAATTAATAGACATAAATTTAGCTGACACATCAGCATTTATTGCACTCCCCGGTATTGGGAGCAAACTTTCGCAACGCATTCTCAGTTTTAGAGATAAACTGGGCGGCTTTCATAAAATAGACCAGGTAGCCGAAACATTTGGTCTTGCAGATTCAACCTTTCAAAAAATAAAACCCCGGCTTCAAGTCGGCAACCAGATAGTGAAGCAACTCAATATTAATTCAGCATCCGCCGATGAGTTAAAACAACATCCCTATCTCCGCTATACCATTGCAAATGCTATTGTACAATACCGCAGCCAGCACGGCAATTATACTGCTGTTTCCGAACTCAAAAAAATAATGTTGATTACAGATGATGTCTACAACAAAATGGTTCCTTATTTAAAATTGTAAAAAGTTTATCGACCTAACGAAGCCGCTTAAAATAAATGTTTCAATTTAATTACCCGACTATCTTAACAAACACTAACAACTGTTAGTATTTTGAAATGCTTAGATTTGTATTTAATAATTAATGCAGACAAATGAATTTTCAGCAAAGTGAATTAACACAACAGGTAGCGCATACTGCCAGAGATTTTGCGCAGCAATATATAAAGCCGCATTTATTGGAATGGGATGAGGCACAGGAATTTCCACTACCAGTTTTTAAAGCGATGGGTAAGCTTGGCCTGATGGGTGTATTGGTACCGGAAAAATATGGTGGCGCCGGGCTTAGCTATTTTGAGTATAACGTAATTATACAGGAAATTGCCAAAGTTTGTGGTGCAATCGGCCTTTCGGTGGCAGCACACAATTCTCTTTGTACTGGTCATATACTAGCTTTTGGCAACGAAGAACAACACAAAAAATACCTCCCAGATTTAGCAACCTGCCAAAAGTTAGGCGCCTGGGGCTTAACTGAACCCAACACTGGCAGCGACGCTGGCAATATGAAAACTACGGCTGTAAAAGACGGAGATTATTGGGTTATTAATGGCACTAAAAACTGGATTACACATGGCAAAAGTGGTGATATAGCTGTGGTTATTTGCCGTACCGGAGAATCCAGAACAAAGGATAATTCTACTTCATTTATTGTAGAACGTGGCACACCGGGATTTAGTGCCGGCAAAAAAGAAAACAAATTAGGCATGCGTGCCAGTGAAACTACGGAGATGATTTTTGATAATTGCAGGGTGCCTGATACAAACAGAATGGGAGGAGTTGGTGATGGTTTTAAACAAGCGATGAAAGTATTGGACGGAGGAAGAATTTCAATTGCTGCATTAAGTGTTGGTATTGCCAAAGGCGCTTACGAAGCATCGGTACAATATGCCAAAGAGCGCCATCAGTTTGATCAACCCATTGGAAATTTCCAGGGCATTAGTTTTAAACTGGCCGATATGGCAACAGAAATTGCGGCTGCAGATTTGCTTATAAACCAGGCCTGCGATTTAAAAACGAAGGGACTGCCCATGACCAAAGAAGCTGCCATGGCAAAATATTACGCCAGTGAAATAGCCGTGAAAGTAAGTACAGATGCAGTTCAAATTTTTGGCGGCTATGGCTATACCAAAGATTTTCCGGTTGAAAAATTTTACAGGGATAGCAAGCTTTGCACCATCGGGGAAGGTACTAGCGAAATACAAAAATTAGTTATCAGCAGAGAGGTGTTAAGGTAATGGAAAATTGATTAATTGATAATTGATACTCATTATTAACTGACTTCTTTTAATTAAGAAATTTTGCAGCGTAGATATATTCAAAAAGCTAAGCTTAAAACTTTAACAGGAATCAATTATAGTAACTAGTAATTGTGGTAATATTTCATTTTTTCTAATTTTTCTACGCATGGGTAGCTCTCAACATTTAATAAAAGATGTTTATTCATCTTATTTATTTTTTCATTGACAGGTTTTTAATGAATTGGCGGATTAGAACAAAAAAACTAGTTTTCGTTTCAATAAAAGCAGCTAAACAATTTCAGAAAATATATCTTCGCAAAAAATTAAAAAAGATGCTCCCTAAATACAAACGAATATTATTAAAACTTTCCGGCGAAGCCTTAATGGGTGATAAAAATTTTGGATTAGATAGTGATGTTATTGCCAGGTATGCGCAAGATATTAAAAGCATTGTAGAACTAGGTGTGCAGGTTGCCATTGTTATTGGTGGTGGTAATATTTACAGAGGAATGAACGAAGCAGAAACAGGTATTGAAAGAGCACAAGGGGATTATATGGGCATGCTGGCCACCGTGATTAATGGTATGGCCTTGCAAAGCGGTTTAGAAAAAGCTGGTGTATATACCCGTTTACAAAGTGCAATTAAAATGGAGCAAGTTGCAGAACCCTACATCCGCAGACGTGCCATGCGTCATTTGGAAAAAGGCAGGGTGGTAATTTTTGGAGCAGGTACCGGCAACCCTTATTTTACTACAGATACTGCAGGTTCTTTAAGGGCAATCGAGATAAAAGCAGAAGTAATTTTAAAAGGCACCAGGGTAGATGGTATTTATACAGCAGACCCTGAGAAAGACCCAACTGCCACTAAGTTTGGCCATATTTCTTTCAATGATTGCATTAGCAAAAACCTGAAGGTAATGGACATGACGGCTTTTACTTTGTGTATGGAAAATGAATTGCCTATCATAGTTTTTAATATGAACGAACCAGGTAACTTATTAAAAGTAGTAACCGGCGAAAGGGTGGGTACTTTAGTGAAAGGCTAATCAAGAATAATATGTTTTAAAAGCTCCTGCTTATTCAGGAGCTTTTTTGTATACGTAAATGAAGAGCCTTCAATTTCATTGTTTTGCTTATTTAGCATGATTCATTTCAAAGCAATCTTTTGCATAAGCAGGTATTTTTATGTATTTTAGGATTATAAAAATTTAGGCTAATTTACATGACAAAATCGTATCGTTTCTTATTTGAATTTAAAATAACCAGTTTTTATGCAGTTACCTGATATACCCAATTCGTTGGGCGGAGATGTGTTGGGAAAATTTAAACAACTGGTGTCCGAAAATAAAAGCCTTGCAGAAAGGCTAAAAGAATTTGAAAAAATTGTATCGGCAAAAGATTTTGAAATAGAAATGCTTAACCAAATGGTTTCTGAAGCCAGCGAAATGCGGAGCAATGTTGAAAACCAGCTGCTGGAGTTAAAATCGCTTCGGGAACAAATAGAAGAAATGAAGAAGTTTATTGGGAAAATGGCTGATTTCTATGATAAATAAAAACAGTTTATTCTTTACTCCGGCAGTTCAGAAGTCTTTTGATCCACAGCCCTTGCAACTACTGCTGCACTAATTTTCTTTAAAGGATTTTTACGGTTGTCTGCGTAATCTCGCCGTTGGTTTATGATATCAATACAGGTAAAAATTGCACCTCGGAACGATGCTTCATCCGCTTTATTTTTTCCTGCAATATCGAAAGCAACACCATGATCTGGCGAGGTACGGACACCGCTGATACCTGCTGTAAAATTTACGCCTTCTCCAATTGCCAGCGATTTAAAAGGAATCAGCCCCTGGTCATGATACATGGATAATATGCCGTCAAATTTCTCATATTGGCCTCTAGCAAAAAATGCATCTGCCGGATAAGGGCCAAAACATAAAATATCCTTTTGTTTGGCATCTTTAATTGCAGGCTTAATAATTTCTTCTTCCTCTTTTCCCATCAATCCTTCATCGCCGGCATGAGGATTTAAACCAAGTACAGCAATTTTTGGTTTATCAATGCCAAAATCTCTTTTAAGTGAGGTATTGATAAGATTAAGTTTACTGGCGATACTTTCTCTTGTAATAAAGGATGCAACATCTTTTACTGGAACATGTTCTGTAACCAGGCCAACCTTTAAATTTTCCGCTACCATAAACATAACTGCATCTGCAGCTGCAAATAAGTTTTTTAAATAGGGTGTATGGCCGGTAAAATTAAATTCTGCTGATTGGGTATTTTTTTTGTGGATCGGAGCCGTTACCAACCCATCTATCCAGCCATCTTTTAGTGCCTGTGCAGCAGCTATAAGACTCAATACTGCGTATTTACCGCCAATTTCGTTTAGTACACCGGGGGTAACTGCTACTTCCTCTTCCCAGCAATTGTACATATTTACCTGTTTATGGTTTATGCGGTTGCCTTCTTTAACGGTCGAAAAATTAAAGTTCACATCTGGAATAGCTTTGCGGTAAAAATTAAGCACTTTATTATTGGCAAAAATAACAGGTGTACAAATTTCAAGCAGTCGATTATCTGCCACTGTTTTAATAATAATCTCCAATCCAATCCCATTTACATCGCCACAGCTAAGGCCAATTACAGGCTTATTTTCATATTGCATACAAAGAAATATTTACAGGTAAATGTACAACAATGTTTTACAAACAGGATTCAAACAAAATTGC
>JAYTTM010000220.1:0-8065 GCA_043745055.1 Chitinophagaceae bacterium
CACAGGGTTTAATAGTTAGTAATTTATATTTGCGCTAAGTGACGAATAGAATGACGTATCGATTTGTGAATGGTGAATTGTCAATGGTGAAATATAGATCATTAACCGTTAGAATTTAAACTAGTTAAATGATATTTTAACGGCTTATAATTTTTAAAATGAAAAATTATAAGCCGTTTTGGTTTAATCGAATACGCACTATTTATAAACTTACCCCTTCATTTCCTCCACCCATTTATCTCTGTCATCAGGAGAGAATTTCCACGGGGCAAAATTATTTTCTACATTGCTGAACATGCCGTTCCATTCCTGTGGCGCATTGCTGTCTTCCATAATTAACGCCCTGCGCATTTGCAAAATAATATCCAATGGGCTGATGCTTACCGGGCATTCTTCCACACAAGCATTGCAGGTGGTGCAGGCTCGTAATTCTTCAACAGAAATATAATCGTTAAGCAATAGTTTTCCATCGTCTTTAAAGCTGCCGTTGCTGTTTATGTTTTTTCCTACTTCCTGCAGCCTATCTCTGGTATCCATCATTATTTTTCTTGGGCTCAACAGTTTGCCTGTTTGGGTTGCAGGACAAGCAGCACTGCACCGTCCGCACTCGGTACAACTGTAGGCATCCAATAAATTTTTCCAGCTTAAATCAAAAATATCTTTGGCGCCAAACTTCATTGGAGGAGCTTCAGTATCCGTTACCGGTGCCAGTTCAGGTTGCATCATGTATTTTACTTCGTTTTGTACATTTTCCATGTTGGTCATCTTGCCCATTACGGCTAAACGGGCATAGTATGCATTTGGAAAAGCTAGCATAATATGGAGGTGTTTGCTGTAAGGCAGGTAGTTTAAAAAAGCCAGAATTCCCAATATATGCAGCCACCAGCTGGATCTTTCAATGGCCATTAAAGTGCTGCCGGAAAGTCCGTTAAAAACAGGCACCAGCATACCGCTTATGATGAAGTTGCCGGTTTCATGATAGTGCTCATTTCCCTGTAACTGCAATGTTCTGTCAGTGGCGTTCATGGTTAAAAAAAGACTCATTAAAATGATCTCTATAATTAAAATATAATTGGCATCACTATGTGGCCAGCCGTCTAAATCTTTGCTGATAAAACGTTTCAACTTTAAAACGTTGCGTCTTGCCAAAAAAACCACACACACTGCTATTACACCCACGGCCAGTATTTCAAAAAAGTTAATCAGGAAAGTGTATAGTTTGCCGGTAAAAGGCAGAAATAACCGGTGCGTACCCAGCAGGCCATCCAACACAATTTCCAGCACTTCAATATTAATGATGATAAACCCTGCATAAATAACAAAATGCATCAGCGCAACGGGCATATTTTTAAACATCTTCTTTTGCCCCAACGCCAGCAGCAGCAGGTTTCTCCAGCGCTGTGGTTTGTTGTTGGTGAAATCCTCTTCTCTGCCCAAAAAAATATTACGGCGTATTTGTACAATGTTTTTTGTAAACAACCAGATGGCTGCAGCAAGGGTGGCTACAAAAATAATTTGAGGAAGCAACTGCATAATATTTTTTTAATGGGCTAAGTTAATTATTTCCTTGTGTTTAATTGTTAGATTGTTGAATAGTTGGTAATTTTCAACCTTCATAAAAAGAACATGGATAGTACAACAAAATATATCTTATCAAAAGAGGCGGCAGAAAAGAAACTGAGGCGCATGGCATTGGAAGTTGCAGAACGCAATTACGGGGAGCAGCAACTGGTGTTGGTTGGCATCAAAAACAATGGGAGCTTAATTGCTGAAAAAATTGCCGCACATGTAAAGGAGATTTTTTCCGGGGAAGTAATTGTTGTTTCGTTGTTAATAGATAAAAAAATGCCGGGCGCCATTACGCTGCAACCTGCAATTGATGTAAGCAATAAAGTTGTTTTACTCATTGATGATGTGGCAAACAGTGGCAGGGTGATGTTGTATGCACTGCAACCATTGTTGCAACAGTTCCCCAGAAAAATACAAACATTGGCCCTGGTAGAACGCACCCACAAATCGTTTCCCATTGCATTAGACTATGTAGGCGTTTCCTTCTCCACTACTTTGGATGAACATATTTCTGTAGAAGTAGAAAATGGGCAGATTTTGGGTGCCTGTATGTTAGCATAAACCATTTTTAGTGGTTTTGTTTAATAATATTTTTTTAAAAACTAAAACCGGGCTTATCAACACGGGTATTTATTTTTCCAACACCAATTAATTGATCGGCCTGGTCGGTAAATGATTTGTAATATACCAGGATGGTATAACTGTTTTCTGTTTCCCAGTAATTGCCCTCGAGGTCTGTTTTTTGTGATGGATTATTTTTATCTACCAATGAATAACCATAATTGTAATAACCCTGTTTTAAATACTGCGTGCCCTCGTAATAGCCTTTCTCCTCATTAAATACCATTTTATTTTTTTCGGTTAATTGGTAGTCTGTCAGGTCGCCGGTTAAATACAATTCTTTGTTGGGATAAGGAGTTTGAGATAGTGTTACATAATTAAAATGAACGAGTGCATAATCGCCCTGCCAGTATGGATTGATGGTTTCGTATGTAGTAACCATATATCCACCATTTAAATCCTGGTAGTAAACATATCGCTGCCCGTTGCGGTCAATATCCGGCTTAACAAAAATGTCTGTAGTGGTCTTTGTATTCTCAGCTTTCATTACCCTTTCGCTCAGCAGTCTAAAGCTTCGTAAATCCAGCCAGCGCCATTCTTTACCTCCTGGAAAAACGAAGTTATTTTCACTGTTAAATTCCAGCGTATTGCCCCTGATAAATGTTGGTTGGTTGCTGCCAATCGCATTATCCCACCGATAATTTTGTAATACCAGCACCTTTATTTGCTGGCTGGCATTAAAGGAATTAAGCGCATCTATGTTTACCGTAAATTTTATGCGTTGATGTGTATTGAAATATTGCGGTGTAAAAGGTTGTATCATTTGTCCGCTCACGCCAGCTTTAGGATCCAGCACCAGCAACCCTTTGGTGAAAATGGTTTTAGAAGTGTCACCATCTAAAAAAACTTTTAACAGGTAGTTGCCACTCCGTGTTGGTAACGAATTGGCCTCAGGCAATACAGCCTGGTAGTGTATGTACCGGGTAAAGGCCAGGGAAGAAAAACGGTAATTAGAAATGCGTTGTTGGGTAAATCCTTTTATGTAATCGAATGTGCTTATGTTTACCGGTTGCCAATTATAATCACACAACTGGTAAGTATAATAATAGCTTTTTACCCTGGTATCCACATCGTCAAAATGAAGTTCCATTCTGTCGCCGCTGTTGAGTTTATATACAGGCATTGTTTGTTGGTCGCCGAGCATATGTAAGCGTGCGGAATGAATATTAGCTGCAAATATTCGGTTTGGATTGGGTTGCGCTTTACTTGTTTGAAGTGTACAGAAAAAGGCAATAATAAAATGGATTTTCAGGAAATACCTCATGTAATGTTTAATTATTTTACTTTTGGAAAGATACCAAAAATTATTCCGTTTGAATATTGCAGCTTTTATCGCAAGGCGAATAGCCTTTAACAGTGAAAAAACTTTCTCCCGTTTTATTATCAGGCTGGCTACAGTTGCCACTGCAATAAGTGTAGCGGTTATGATTGTGGCCATCAGCTTTGTAAATGGCTTCCAGCAGGTAATCAGCGATAAGGTGTTCAGCTTTTCTGGTCATATTCATGTACAGCAGGATATTGAAAACAGGGTGAGCACGGCGGAAGAATATGTTATTACCAAAAACGATTCGGTAGAAAATTATATCAAATCATTAACAGATGTAAAGACGGTGGAAGCCTACGCCACCAAATCGGTGATACTCACTTACGGCGATGATATTGAAAGTATTTTGCTTAAAGGAATTGATGCTTCTTTTGATTACAGCCGGTTGCAACCTTTTTTGCAGGTGGGTAAATGGATTTCTTTTCCGGATAGTGGTTACAGTAAAGAAATCAATATTTCGGCTTACATAGCCAACCAGCTAAAGGTAAAAGTAAATGATACGTTGCTGTCTTTTTTTATACAGGCCAATGGTACCAAGCGGCCCAGAAAACTTAAAGTGGCCGGTATTTATAAAACTTCTATTGAAGAGTATGACCATCAATTGGGTATCTGCGATATTAACCTGATCAGGCGAATGAATGACTGGCAACCCAACCAGATTGGTGGCTATGAAGTTTTTTTAAACGATTACAAACTTACAGATACCCTTGCAACAGTTATTCAAAATGAAACACCGCTTGGCTGGAATTGCAAAACCTACCGGGATATAAACCCCAATATATTCGACTGGCTGGCGCTTCAAAATAAAATCAAGTTTATATTAATTGCCATTATGATTGTGGTGGCCGTGGTAAATTTAATTACCTGCCTGCTGATAATTGTATTGGAAAGAACCAAAATGACTGGCATATTAAAAGCAATTGGCGCAGACGATTGGATGATTCAGCAAATTTTTTTATACAACACTTCGGTTATTGCCATTACAGGTATTATTGCAGGAACCATACTGGGGCTGGGTATTTGCTGGCTGCAGGAAAAAACTGGTTTTATTAAATTAGATGAAGAAGCCTATTACATGAGTGCTGCACATGCACAGGTGGTATGGTGGCAGGTAGTATTGGTGGATGTTAGTACGATGTTAATCTGCCTGGCTACTTTAATTATCCCCACTATTCTGGTTAAAAAAATTAAGCCGGTTAATGCTATACAATTCAGGTAAACGGTGCCTGTTTTACGTGGTTATTTGTAAATTTGTATAAAGAAGCGTAGCCTCGGACAATTTTGTAACAATGGGTTTCAACCCATTGATGAAATTGGTGATAATATAATGAGAACCGTAGGTTCGGTGCATATGAAGAGAGCTTCGCAAAAAACTAAACGCTATAGTTGTACCAATATAATCAACTATATGTGCCGAGCCTATGGCTCTCGGTAATCATATTTTTTCAACACAACGGGTTGAAACCCGTTGTTACAAAATAAAAGCGAGCCTACAGCTCTACAGTATTTTAAATGAAGTTGCACCCAATTGGGGATAGTAATTGCTTTTTTCAGGTTTACTGTTAAATAATTATCCTCCCAAAAAGAATTTACCAAATTCCTGCTCATCTGCCTTCTACAAAACCAATCAGCTTATTTTTGCAGCTATGGATATTAATTGCTCTCCCGGCGAACTGGTTGTTTTAAATAAAATTGCAGCTGCGGCAAAGGAACTGCAGGTGGAGTGTTATTTAATCGGCGGCTTTGTGAGAGATAAAATTATTGGCAGGCCTACAAAAGATATGGACATTGTGTGCCTGGGAGATGGCATATTGCTGGCAGATAAAGTAGCCGCCGCTTTTTCTCCCCGCCCGGTAGTCAATTTTTTTAAAAATTTTGGCACCGCCCAAATAAAAACATTTGATTGGGAAATAGAATTTGTAGGTGCCAGAAAGGAAAGTTATAGTTACGATAGCCGTAAACCCATGGTAACTTCCGGCACTTTGGAAGATGACCAAAACCGGCGTGACTTTACCATCAATGCACTAGCAATAAGCCTGAATACAGATAATTTCGGGCAACTGATTGATCCATTTAACGGGCTGAAGGATATTAAAGAAGGAGTCATTCAAACACCGCTTGCACCCTCACAAACATTTAGCGACGACCCCTTACGGATGATGAGAGCCATCCGTTTTGCAGCTCAATTAAACTACCAGATTTCTGCAACAACATTTGAGGCTATACAGGAAAATGCCCACAGGATAAAAATTGTAAGCGGTGAGCGTATTGCCGATGAACTGAATAAAATTTTGATGTGCAAAAAACCATCTGTTGGTTTTGATTTGTTGTACAAAAGTGGCCTGCTAAAAATTATTTTTCCACAAATGGTTGCATTGGTAGGTGCTGAATATATTGATGGTAAAGGGCACAAAGATAATTTTTATCATACCCTGCAGGTAGTTGATAATATAGCTGAACATACAGACGATCTTTGGTTGCGCTGGGCAGCCATCTTGCATGATATTGCAAAGCCTGCTACCAAAAAATTTGAAGAAGGCCATGGCTGGACGTTTCACGGGCATGAAGTGGTAGGAGGGCGGATGGTACCAAAAATTTTTACGCAACTTAAACTGCCGCTCAATGAAAAAATGAAGTTCGTACGGAAGTTGGTGGAATTACATTTACGGCCCATCAGTTTAACCAAAGAGAATATTACCGATTCTGCAGTCCGGAGGTTATTGTTTGATGCCGGTGAAGATTTTGATGCGTTAATGACCTTATGCAATGCAGACATCACTTCTAAAAACAAACAAAAAGTAAAACGGTTTTTAGAAAACTTTGAAATTGTCCGCCAGCGTTGTGCCGAAGTCGAAGAAAGTGATCAGCTCAGAAACTGGCAACCACCAGTAACAGGAGAAATAATCATGGAGGTATTTAACCTGCCACCGGGCAGGGTAGTAGGGGTTATTAAGAACGCAATCAGGGAGGCTATATTGGATGGAGTTATAGCCAACAACTACGAAGCAGCCCATTCATTTATGTTAGATAAGGCTAAGGAATTAGGTGTAACGACAGCACTGTAAAATAAATCATCCGTCAAAAAATAAATATTGCGATAATTTGATTGGCAGGATATAACAAATAGATACTTTAAATGAGAACAGGGGTATTATCCTGACATATTTTCTTTACTTTTGATACTATATATTTAAATACAAACCTACAACAGATGGCTATTTTACGCTTTAGAATTTATTGGGAAGATGATGACAGTGTTTACAGAGATGTGTTGATACGTCATACCCAAAACTTTGCAGATTTGCACAATGCTATTTTAAAAAGCTATGAGTTTGATAGTAAGCATAAAGCCACGTTTTACCGAAGCAATGATAACTGGCTGAGGGGTCGGGAAATTTCGCTGGAAAAATACGACGATAAATCCTATAAGGTAGATCCCATGCTGATGGGTGAAACTACTATGGGCTCCGAGATAAAAGATCCCAACCAAAAGTTTATTTATGTGTACGACTTTAATAAATTCTGGACTTTTAAAGTGGAGTTAATCAATGTAGATAAGGAAGAAAGTAAAAAACTCACCTATCCTGTTTCTATCCGATCGGAGGGTATTGCACCTGCCCAATATGGCACCAAAGGTTTGGTAGATAAACGCCTGGCAGAGGTTGAAGAAAAATATGATTTAAATAGTGCTGCACTATTGGAAGGTTATAGCCAAGAAGATGAAGATGGTAACGCTGCCCAAAGTGAAGAGGAAGAAAGTACTTCAGAGGAAATTGGTGATGAGATTTAGGTGATGTTGTTAATGGAGTTGAGAGGTTGATAAGGTTGATGAGGTTGAAAAAGTTAAAAAGGTTGATAAGGTTGATGTAATTTATTTAGTTATTGATGTATATGAATTTTATAAAATTCCTGATACATTTCACCTCAAAAATCAAACATCAAAAATTAAAAATCACAGATCATAAATAACAGATTAAAGTTCTCAAATCCTGTACCCGGCATTTTATATCTTTTTGTTTTAAATGAAAAAAAACTGCATTCTAATTACCGGTCCTACGGCCATTGGCAAAACTGCCCTTGCTATACAGGTTGCCCAATATTTTTCCACCGAAATTATTTCCTGCGATAGTCGCCAATGTTTTAAGGAACTGAATATTGGTGTAGCTAAACCAACTGAAGCAGAACTGGAATTGGTACACCATCATTTTATTAACTCCCACTCTATACAGCAGCAGGTAAGTGCTGCCGTTTTTGAAGAATATGCTCTGGAAAAAATCAACACTATATTTGCGGCTTACGATATCGCTGTAATGGTGGGCGGCACCGGCCTGTATGTAAAAGCGTTTTGCGAGGGTATGGATGAAGTACCAGCCATTGATCCTGCCATCAGGCAAGCCATCATTAACAATTACAACAGCAATGGGATTGAATGGTTGAAAGACCAGGTGAAAAAACAGGATGAAGCCTATTACTCAATCGGAGAAATACTAAATCCACAACGCCTGATGAGGGCATTGGAAGTTGTACAATCTACCGGTAAATCTTTGCTGG
>JAYTTM010000221.1:0-2200 GCA_043745055.1 Chitinophagaceae bacterium
TCTGTTACCTGTCCGGTAACTGATTGGGCCAGCGAGGCTGTGGCAAACCCAATAATGGCCATTAAAAGCATGGCAGCTTTTCTCATTAAAGCAAGGTGCATAATCGTTAAGTTTTTTTGTGTGGTAATGAATGAATAACAACAAATCAATAAACTGTACACTTACTATACAAGTAATACTATTTTAGCAATTTGCTGCACGAAACTAACATTTTTTTTATTTAAGGTTGAAATTAATTAACAAAGCATTACGAAATTGAATTTAAAAAGTTATAAGTTTAACAAACGTTTGCGAAACGGTTTGCTGTTAAAAAATATTTACTTTACTATCTCAGTTATGACCAACACTACCTTAAAAAAAATATCCGAGATGCTCGGATTGAGTATTTCAACTATTTCAAGAGCTTTAAAAAACCATCCGGATATTTCTGAAAAAACAAAACAACGGGTTAATGAATTGGCTACTGCTTTGGATTATGAACCTAATTCAAACGCCATTCAGTTACGCACCAGCAAAAGCAACCTTTTTGGGCTGATTGTACCTACCGTTTCCAATTTTTTTTATGATTCTTTTATTGCTTCTGTAGAAGAAGAAAGCAGAAAGAATAATTACAGCCTCATGATTTTACAATCGGGAGATGACCCTGCAATTGAAATGCAGAATCTTAAACTTTGCAGACAGAACAGGGTGAGTGGTGTTTTCACCTGCCTTTCGTCACAAAAAATTAACTTAGATGTATTTAATAAATTTAAGGATTTAGATATACCTGTTATTTTTTTTGATATTGTTCCGGATGCACAGGGTCTAAATAAAGTTTGTGTAGCAGATGTATTATCAGCCACGATTGCAGCAAATACCATCAATGAAAAAAAGAAGAAAAAAGTTTGGGCCATTTTTGGTAAACCCAATCTTTCTATCACTAAAAGAAGGCTTGAAGCATTTAAAAATAATATTGATGAAAAAATAGTAACAACATATCTGCATGCAAATAGTACCCTTGAAGCTGAACAATTTACGAGCGAGGCCATTGCAAAACATGCGGATACTATTTTTTGTATGAGTGACGAAATACTCGTTGGTGCTATGAAAGCTATACAAAAAGCCAAACTAAAAATACCAGACGATATTGCTGTAATCGCCATCAGCAATGGCTTCATACCAAAATTGTACTACCCTGAAATTACTTATGTTGAAACCAGTGGTTATAAATTGGGTAAGCTTGCTTTTATCAGCATGATGGCCTGTATTGCCGGCAGTACTTTTACACAGGAGCTTACCATTGAGAGTATGCTGGTAGAAGGGGGGTCTATTTAAGCTGGCTTTTATTAATCAATAAATCAGCCTGATAATACCAAATTTCTAACAAGAAAACTTATTACCAGTTATTATTGATGCAACTTACCAGTTGGAAATTATTTTTGACCGATTAATTGCCTTAAACCCTTGTAAATCCTGCATGACCTCACCCCAACCCCTCTCCGAAAGAAAGGGGCTAGAGTCCACAACCAGTAAGCTTTTGAGCGATATAAAAAAAATAATAGCTGGACATTTACGGGTTAAAATTATTGTTTAATACCGGTATAAGTCATCCCCAATGCTTCTAGTTTTATACCAACAATTTTCCCGGATTCATTTCTGCTAAAAATTACCCTTGATCCGTCTGTGCTGATAAATTGATCCCTGGCATTTTTTACGGGTTCAATTTCACCATTGTTGTTAAAAGCTGCTACTCTTAATTTCCCCTCTACTTTTTTAACTTCAATCATATTGACCATTCCGCCTGCAGTTTTGTATTGTCCTACATATTCATCCAGGTTAATATTGGCAGCCTTATCTGTAGATTTTTCAGCTGCAAAATGATATACACCTGAACCGAGTTGCAATATCACATACCCATCATCTTCGCCCATAATTTTTATTTCAGGAATGGATGAAAGGGCTTTTCCACTCTCCGTTAAAGCGGCCGCATCGGCAGCAGGTACATATACTGTAGCAGTTGTATTTGCCGGTATTTCAACATCCATTTCTATTTTAACGGCAGCTACTTTCCACCCGCTGCTTACTTTTCCATAATAGGTTTGCAAGCTTGCTGCTGCTGTTGTGAAACCACCACCAATATGAGGTTTTATCCTGATGTGCTTATAACCAACACCATCTTCATAAGTATCCACACCCACCATCTGGCGATACATCCAATCAC
>JAYTTM010000222.1:0-2194 GCA_043745055.1 Chitinophagaceae bacterium
TATAACTCTGAACCTTTCTATCCTGTTTGTAATAATGTTCTTACTGCTTCCCGGGTATTATTCATAGTCAGTTTGCAACGGGGTCCCTGCCTCTGAAAAATATTCTGCAAACCCTGGATATTGCCGATCGGTGAGATTCACATAACAAAATTTTTCATCATCGGTTTGAGGGACGCAGAGTTCTGTAAATTGCCCGTCATAGGTTGCAAGGAATTTCCTGAAAAAATTTTCGGGCTTTGTAAATTTATAGATCATAATAAAATTAATTAGTCGCTCCTCAAAAATGAATGGAACTCAATATCAGCAATACTTTATGCACAAATAGGGATAAATAAATCTGCCGGAAAGGTTGTAAAAAGATAAAAAACCTTGCAGATTTGTTACATGTTAGCAAAGCAAAAATCTACTGCCCAAATTGGTTTTTATAACACATTTGAAGAGCAATTAAATCATTCCCATCCACTGTATATTTTAGCCAACAGGATAGACTGGAATGTGTTTGAAGAAGCTTTTAAAAAACATTACAGCGCGACACAAGGCAAGCCTGCCAAGCCTATCAGGCTAATGGTATCGCTGTTAATTTTAAAACAGCTTCGCAATCTAAGTGATGAGAGTGTGGTGGATCAATGGGCAGAAAATGCCTACTATCAGTACTTTGGCGGAGAAGATTTATTTTCTGTAAAACCGCCTTGTGTTTCTACGGAGTTGGTAGAGTTTAGAAAACGCATTGGTGAGGCCGGAATAGAACTAATTTTTAAAGAAAGTATCCGCATCAATGGCAAAGATGCAGCCGATGATAATTTAAGTGGAGATACCACCGTTCAGGAAAAAAATATCACCTACCCAACCGACGACAAACTGTACAAAAAGATAATTGTAAAATGTCAGAAGATAGCAGACAAGGAAGCCCTGGAGCTAAGGCAGAGCTATAAATTTATCGTAAAGAAACTGAGCACAGTACAGCGTTTTAAGAAAAATAAAGGAGGATCGGTCAAAGCCCGGAAAGCGAACAAAAAAATTAAAACAATAGCGGGCAGATTAGTTCGGGAGATAGAGCGCAAACTTAGTCCCGATAGGTTAAACAGGTATGCAATGGATTTATCATTGTTTAAAAAAGTATTAGCACAAAAAAGAAGTGATACCGCTAAAACTTACAGTCTTCATGAACCGGAAGTAAAATGTTACACCAAAGGTAAAGAGCATAAGAAGTTTGAGTTTGGCAGCAAGGCATCTTTTTTAGTAACACAAAGTACAGGCGTAATTGTAAGCGCCTTAAATTTTACAGAAACTTTACACGATTCAAAAACATTGCCCGAAGCATTAAAACAATATGAAAGGCTGATGGACAAAGAACCCAAAAATATTTTTTTAGACAGAGGTTACAGAGGCCCTAAAACAATTAACAACACAGCATTACATACACCTAAGCCTGATAGAAACATTACAGCCGCCAAACGTAAAAGACACAAACGCAGGGCAGCAATAGAGCCCGTGATAGGCCATTTAAAACGTGATTACAGAATGGTAAGAAATTACCTGAAAGGCACCGTTGGCGATGCGATGAATGTAATGTTAGCAGCTGCTGCAATGAACTTTAAAAGAATGATGAACAAGTGGAAAGAACAACTTGTTTTTTTTGCATTAAAATTATTCAACTTGTTTTCCATTATTACCAGCACATTTTTAAATCTAAAATTAAAAATGACTTTTTGAGGATTGACTATTTATTTCAAGGCATTTAATTTCTTCCTGTTCAAAAGCTGTATCACTATTTATAGGATCACTACCTTCTTCTGAGTTATAAGCAATCAGCATTTGAAACACTTTTATAATTGTATCTAAAATCATTATGCTTAATTTTCTTATTGCCCAACCTTGTTCCAGTTTACTTCCTTCAATATTGTAACATTCTTTTTTTAAAACCTTAAAGACTTCTTCTATCATCCAGCGGCAGGTATACCACTCAATTATCTGCTGTGCCCCACCAAAGTCTTCCACAGCCCATGTTGTAAGCAGCCGCCAATGAATCGGATCTTTTATATTTTCTGTTATTTCCCTTGCTTCAATTGCATATACTTCTCTTGAAAAAGCGGCAGTTCCTTTTACTTTCTTTTCAGGACATCTAAATTTAATCTTTGCCACTCTTACCTCCATTAAGGCTTCTCTGCGGGAAGTTTTTTTATGGCTGTCAGCT
>JAYTTM010000223.1:0-8032 GCA_043745055.1 Chitinophagaceae bacterium
TTCTTTGGACGGATGGCAAAGTAGTTTTACTGGTAAGGATATTAATTCAAAAAAATCCCCCAAAAATATTGTCCCATACAAAATAGACAGTCTTAGTGCCAATTTATTAACCAATGGAGATTTTGCAAACACTGTAGCGGGAATGGCATTTTGGAGTTCAAACTCCAATCAATCAGCAAACTGGGATGGCAACAGCGTATTAACGGGTACAGGTTCTTTAAAAATAGTTTTTCCTCTGTCAACAACCAATACTTATACAATATGCACTAAATCTGTTGGAGCTTTAAGTAATAGCAAAAACTATATTCTGCGTTTTAATACATTGGGTACAACTTCGCTTGGCACTCTTAGAGTATATTTAAAAAATACAGCGACAAACACAAACGTAGTTCCTATCCAAATAGGGGCATTCAATTCTTCGAAGAAAAATCAAGAATTTCTTTTTACTGCTCCCAACACAACCTCTACCGGAGGCCTTGTAATAGAAATTCAACAAAATTCTGGAACAACATATATTGATGATATACAATTTTTTGAAGCCAAAACGACAACTGTTAACATTGATGATGAGATGCGCTTTGAGTTCAACGCAACTACCATTGCTAAAACCATTAGTTTGGGTGCAAAATACATTGGTATTGATGGAACGATATATGACGGTACTATTACATTACAACCATATACTTCAAAAGTATTAATCAAAAATGGAGCTGCCACAGTTGTTATACCTCCAACTGCACAAACATTAAAAGGTACTGCAGCAGTACCTGCTATAAGTTGCTTCGGAGGTAATACAACTGTTGCTGTAACTGCTTCAGGAGGAACAGCACCCTATACAGGTACCGGTTCATTTGCCGTAAATGCGGGAACTGGTTCTTTAAAAATTTCCGTTGCTAGTCCCGTTGCTGGAAGCTCCACATTAGTTTATTCTTCAATTGGTGCGATTAGCAACTTAAAAAGCTATGTATTTAGGTTTAGCACTTTCGCCACTTCTACAAATGGTACATCGTTTTTTGACAGCAGTAATTTGACAGCAGGAATGCGACAAACTAACAGCCCCTGGTCAAATATTACAGCCAAACAATCAGCAAGATTTGGCATAGGCAGAACCGATCAACAGTTTATATTTACTGCACCACCGGCAACCGCTGATGCAAGTTTTGTAATTGAAATATTTCAAGGTTCAGGGGCTATCTATATTGACAATATTGCGTTTTTTGAATCTAACGCTTCAGGAGAACCCATCACTAATAATTTATATCCTAAAGGACAAATGGAAAGCAGCATAAGCAATCTTTATACCTGGAGTCCCACTAATAATCATTTAGCTGAATATGATTTTACGAGCAAAATTGCTAACACTTATAATTACCTTGTACAGGATGCCACTGGAGCAAAAGTTATTGTTTCGGCAGCCACAGCTCAACCGGCTGCTGCTTTAACTGCAGCTTCTTCTGCAGGTACTATAACAGTTGTAGGGGGTACAACAACTGTTGTTGTAACAGCTACTGGCGGAACAGCACCCTACACTGGTACCGGAAATTTTACCAATATAAATCCTGGCACTTACAGTTATACAGTTAAAGATGCTAATGGATGTTCATCGATTACAAATATTACCATCGCTCCTCCGTTAAACGCTACCGCAAATGTGCCGGCCATTAATTGCTTTGGAGGTAATACAACCGTTGCTGTATCTGCTACTGGCGGAACAGCTCCCTACACGGGTACTGGTTCATTCGCCGTAAATGCAGGTACTGGATCTTTGAAGATTTCTGTAGCAGTTCCTGTTGCCGGAAGCTCGACAATGGTTTATTCAACCATTGGTGCAGTTAGCAATTTAAAAAGCTATATATTCAGGTTTAGCACATTGGGAACCACTATAAATGGTTCTTTAACAGCAGCAATGCGGCAAACTACCAGTCCCTGGTCAAATATTACAGCCGCACAATCAGCAAGCTTTGGTACAGGCAGAATAAATCACCAATTTATATTTACTGCACCAACCACTACCGCTGATGCAAGTTTTATAATTTCAATATTACAAAGTTCAGGTACTATCTATATTGACAATATTGCGTTTTTTGAATCTACTGCTGCAGGAGTTCCCATCACTAATAATTTATATCCTAACGGGCAAATGGAAAGCAGCATAAGCAATCTTTATACATGGAGTTCCACTAATAATCATTTAGCTCAATATGATTTTACAAGCAAAATAGGTAACACCTATAATTACCTTGTTCAGGATGCCGTTGGATCCAAAATTATTGTTTCAGCAGCCACAGCTCAACCGACTATTGCTTTAAGTGCTGCTTCTTCCTCAGGTACTATAACCGTTGTAGGGGGTACAACAACTGTTGTTGTAACAGCTACTGGCGGAACAGTACCTTACGCTGGTACAGGGAGTTTTACCAATGTAAAAGCAGGCACCTACAGTTATATAGTAACAGATGCTAATGGATGTACTTCAGTTACAATAATTTCTGTAACACAACCTGTTGCCAGAACTTCGACTGTGACACTTAAATCTTCAATCACTGGTAAAGTCTTGTCAAATTATACATTAGCAGTTGTAAAAGATTCGCTTAATATTACCAGTTACCCTAATCCAACCAACAGCGAATTTACCCTGTTTGTAAAAGGAGGCACTGCAGAAAAGGTCGACATATCCGTACGCAGTATTGAAGGAAGAATAGTTTTCAAAACACAAGGACCATCTAATAAAAGATATACTTTTGGGAGAGAATTCTCATCCGGCCTATATATGATTCAGGTAATTCAGGGAAAAACAATGCAAACGGTTAAAGTTGTAAAAGCAAAATAAAGGATTAACTTTAAAATAAAATCCTGGTGATTTTTAATACTCACCTGGATTTTATTTTGATTCCAAACGGGAGATATTCCCGAATTAAATGTGTATAATTTTAAAGATAGAGTTTTAGATAAAGTAATTCATTACAGCGTGTTTGAGATAGCTAAAAATAAAGGCTGAGTAAAAGGAAGTATAAGTATAAATTATACTGCATTTTCGATAATGTAGACAGAATTGGTTTAAGAAAATGAGAATGAAAAATACCCTTCGATGATAAACTTTTGGTAACGGCAGATAGGGCAGCGCCACAATTACTAAAAGCAGGTAATGGAACAGAATTACAAACGATTAAAAAAGTATAAATAACAGTGTGTAGTTTTCCGGCGTAATAACTAGTTTAACAAATGGAATAGCGACTGTTTTAGCTCATAATCAAAAAAAGAGAAGCACAAACATTAGAATATTTCGATTCAAAAGAAAACTTAATAGCAGATGCTACTCTATAAGGGATAATAAAAAAGAAAAGCCTTACACAGATGAATGTAAAAGGGAATATAAATTGATGATAAAAGATTACAAAATATCACTAATACAACAAATTTAGAGGGGAGAAAATTAAAAGTCAATCCAATAAAATTAATAACTTTAAACCTGCCAATTTTATTAGGTTACTTTAATGGCTTATAAGATTAAAGTTTATTTCGCAATTTTTAATATGTTGTGCATTTATTAAACTTCCCATAATGCTTTACATCATCAGTAAAAAGCTCTTTAATGATTATTTTCGATACATCAGTTGTAAAATGATAGGGGTCTTTAAAATTATCTTTTTTAGTGGTTAAATCACAAGGGTAATCAAAATCGTAAAAGTCCCCTAATTGTTTTAAGTCATTTTTAAATCTAATTTCATATTCCTGTAATTTAAACTCATCAACCTTCTTTTGAAGATCAATATGTGTAGCTGGGGTAAAAAAAACCAGTTTTATTCCTTTAATATTACAATATTCAGAAATGCTTTTTAAGTCTTGAAAATAATTTGAAGGATATCTATAATCTTTGTAAGCATCGTTAGCAACGTCATTTAACATATGTTGCCAAAACTCATCCCTCGAATTCTCCGGAACACCAATTTTCGGGATAATTCCAAAAAATATATTGCCAAGAATTCTTAAGGTAGATTCAATAGAATATGTACAAAATCCATAAGAAAAAATATTGTTGGTAATACCTTCAGCTTCAGTAACACGATCTGTTTTGTAATCTTTATTATTGTATATACTGAAATTTAAGCCGATATATACCTCTTTTATATCAGTTTCTTTAACAGCCCACCAAAATGTTTTTATTACCTCAGGCATTGTTCCACCTCCATATGCCAGGTTAGCAAATTCTTTATTAGAAATCTCTTTTATAATATCAACGTCTAAAGCATATGTACGAGAATCCCCGAGAAGTATTCTTTTTGCAGGATGATTTTTAAAATCTAATAATTGATATAAGGGTCGATGTAATTTAAGTGATACATCCAACTTTAATTGTCTGTCTGCAATATTTAACGACTTATAAAAATAGTTATAGGGGTCAATTAAAAGCACCAATAGTAGACATATAAAAAAAGGTATGGAAAAGAAGCAAAAATTAGTTAAGAATTTTTTCATTTTTAAAATTGAAAATATATAAATTGTTGTTTAGAACCTGCAAAAATAAAAATCGCCAAAATAATACTATAGTAAAATACCCATTTAAACATTTTGGGCCATTTAACTCCAACTGTGGCAATTGCATATTTTTGTTCACGCCCCAACCATTCTATCATAGTGAATGCAAGTACAAATAATATTATTACCAAAGAATGAGTCATCATCGGATATCTTGGTAAACTAAATAATGACTTGGAAAAAATTTTGCTGATGTAACTAACTGCATGTTGAACGCTTGCTGCACGAAAAAAGATCCATGCAAATACAGTAAGCATAAAAGTAATGCCCATCGAAAAAAACTCTTTAATTGTAGGAAAGTATTTTCCCTTTGCTATAATATCCAAGTTGTTTCTATTTGTATTGAATACTATTGAAGGCAAAATATATACAGCATTTAAAAACCCCCATATTATAAATGTCCAGTTAGATCCGTGCCAAAATCCGCTAACCAGAAAAATAATAAATATGTTTCTAATCTTTGTAAGCATACTTCCTTTACTTCCACCCAAAGGAATATACAAATAATCTCTAAACCAGGTAGATAATGAAATGTGCCATCGTCTCCAAAATTCTGCAATGTCTCTAGAAAAATAGGGGAAAGCAAAGTTTCTTAATAAATCAATTCCAAAAAGGCGCGCCGTACCTATTGCAATATCAGAATAGCCCGAAAAGTCACAATAAATTTGAAATGTAAAAAAAAGTGCACCCAAAACATGTGTGCTACCTGAATAATCAGTCCCGTTATTAAATATAATATTCGCATATTCAGCACAATTATCTGCAATTACGATTTTTTTAAAAAGCCCCCATAAAATTTGACGTAACCCATCTACGGCCTTTGAATATTCAAATATTCTTTTTCTCTGAATTTGTGGTAAAAGATGTGTTGCCCTTTCTATTGGGCCAGCAACAAGTAATGGGAAAAAACATACGAAAACTGAATAATCAATAAAATCTCTTTCAGGCCTAATTCTATTTTTATAAATATCAATTACATAAGATAAGCCGTGAAAAGTATAAAAGGAAATACCTACAGGTAAAACTACCTGAATAGTCCAAAAGTTTGTCCTTATACCCAAAAGAGACAGACTATCAGACAGAGAAGATGCAAAAAAGTTATAGTATTTAAAAATGCCTAAGAAGCCTAGATTCATTAGTATACTTAGCCAAAACCAAAATTTTTTGAAATTTTCATTTTTAGATTCATACATCTTGATACCTGTAAAGTAATCTAAAAATGTAGAAAACATTAACAAGAACAAAAACCTATAATCCCAGCAGGCATAGAAAAAATAACTTGCTACAAGAAGTAAAATATTTTGAAGTTTTAAGTTTCCTTTTGTAAAAAACCAATAAAGCATAAATACAAAGGGTAAGAATATAGCGAAGCTTATTGAATTAAAAAGCATAATGAGGAGATGAATTTAAAAGATTATTTTTATTAAAGAAGATAGAAAACTACATTATAGAGTATGGTAAATAAAATAAGAAGATGAGCACCCGGCGGACTAAATTATGGTGAATAAATTTTCATTATTAGTAACCAAACAACTATTGCAATGAATCTAATAAAATTTTTGCCAACCAATTATCTACTCTATAAATTTCAAATCCGGCCGGAAACGACGGTTTATAATTTTTCACAAGATCCAAATCCAAATCTGAAAGGTCATCTTTAATAATTTGAATTCTTTTGGAATCAAAAAATGGTTCATCTTTCAAAGCTTTATTTGTTGTAACAAGCATTAATCCTGCAGCAAGTGTTTCAAAAGTTCTTACGGTGTGTCCTTTTTGTTTAACACTTGGATGATCAATAAATGAAAGTGATCTTTTATAAATATCCAGTAACTCATTTTGATTAAAAAACCTTTTGGTTACAATCTTTTTAAAATTATAATTACTAAAAAAAACATTTGTATAATATTCCTTCGGTGAAGCAAAAAGATGTTGAAAAGATGAAATATTTTTATCCTTAATTAATTTATTGAATTTAGACAAAAATTTAGCTCTACCAGAAGTATATGCTGTTCCAACAAAGGAAAGTAAATATTTTTTTTTATTATTTGTTATTGCAATTTTTTCGAATTCCGGCAAGTAAAATAACGGGTAATACAAGAGGTTATATTTTTTTGCATCAGAAGGATCAAAAGTATATACCTTATCAAATAACGGAATATATTCTGTATAATCAAGAAGGTTAATAGTATTCCAGTTATAATTAATGAACGGCGTTGTGGGGTATAGCTGCTTTAGTTTAATAAAAATATTTTTTGAGATTGTTTCAGGATTTTTAATAAAAAAAATATCATATTCCCCCTGAATGGCATCTAGAAATTCTTTTTCGTAGAAAGTACTTTTTATTTGAAATATATTTTTTTTTATTCGGCTGAATAATGATCTGTCCATAAAATCTTTATAGACTATTGGAGTAACAATTGTTCCTAAATCTTCAAAAGCCTTTATAAGGCCATAATGATAAAGGTTAGACAATCCGTCCAAAAATAATATTTTCTTATTTTTTAAGTTTTGCATTATTTTTTTTTAAATGAAATGAATATTCTCCTTTTGGACTGGCAGCTTTATCTTTTGCGATATTTACTACCTCAATATCATAAATATACATTGCAGGATCTACATAATTGCTTTTTGGCTTTTCGGGTTTTTCTTCTATACTTACTACCGTTTGGGCAGAATCAAATTTTACTACGCCATATCTTTCCATATCTAACACGGGGTAAGCATATATTACAGCTTCACCTGGATTATTCGAATTCAGTAGCGGCTTACTAAAACCAATACCATAAAAAATATTATCTCCTAAAAGGAGTGCAACACTATCATTACCAATAAACTTTTCGCCTATAACAAAAGCTTGTGCCAGTCTATTTGGGTTTTTCTGTTTTAGGTAGGATATAGCACATCCCCATTGTGATCAATCAGCTAATAAGCGCATAAACTGAGACTGGTCATCGGGTGTTGTAATAATAGGTATCTCGCTAATACCCGCAAGCATTAGAGTACTAAGCGGATAATAAGTCATTGGCTTATCGTAAATAGGCATTAATTGCTTACTAATGTCCACTGTGATTCGGTACAACCTCGTATCAGAACCTCCTGCAAGAATAATTCCTTTCATACTGCCATGTTTCCTAAAGGGAAACTGCATTTTTTATTGTTTTTCATGTTGTTGCGGGTAATAATGATGGTAATTTCTACTCGGAACGTGGTTAGTAAGCATCCAACTTTACTTTATCCTAAAAAAACATACTCAAAATTTTCATTTTCATTTTTTTACAGGTTACTAGTTTATTAGGTACAATTCTTTGGAAGTATCACCTGATATGTTAGTAAATCACTGCATAAATAAAATTTTAGAGTACCACTTATCGCTATGCTACGAATGGGCAATGTATATTTTTCTGTCTAATTGCATTTACAAGATAAAAGCTATGTGATTTTATTAGGGTTAAATTTCAAGCGTCTATGATGCTAACTTATCTTTATCCACTTTAAAATA
>JAYTTM010000224.1:0-2192 GCA_043745055.1 Chitinophagaceae bacterium
TCGGCTAATAATGGTTTGCAGGCATGATCAAATAAATAGCAACCATATTCTGCCGTATCAGAAATAACCCTGTTCATTTCAAATAATTTTTTACGGGCAATGGTGTTTGCAATCAAAGGTGTTTCGTGCAAAGATTCATAATAAGCAGATTCTTCTTTAATACCCGATTCAACCATTGTTTCAAAAGCCAGTTCAACGCCGGCCCTTATAAAGGCAACCATCAACAAACCATTATCAAAATATTCCTGCTCGGTTATTTTAGCATCCGTTGCGGGTGTTTTTTCAAAAGCAGTTTCGCCGGTTGCAGCTCTCCATGCCAGTAAATTTTTATCGCCATTTGCCCAATCTTCCATCATTGTTCTGCTGAATTCACCACTCATAATATCATCCTGGTGCTTTTGAAATAAGGGGCGCATGATATCTTTTAATTGCTCTGATAATTCAAATGCTTTAATTTTTGCAGGGTTACTCAACCTGTCCATCATAGCAGTAATACCGCCTTGCTTCAACGCTTCTGTGATTACTTCCACACCATATTGAACCAGTTTAGCTGCATAGTTTTTGTCAATGCCTTTTTCGGCCATTTTATCAAAACAAAGTATAGAACCAGTTTGCAATAAACCACACAAAATAGTTTGTTCACCCATTAAATCGGATTTTACTTCTGCTACAAAAGAAGATTTTAAAACCCCGGCCCTATGGCCTCCGGTGCCCACTGCGTAAGCCTTTGCGTAAGCCCAGCCTTTTCCTTCAGGATCATTTACCGGATGCACCGCAATTAAGGTTGGTACACCAAAACCTCTTTTATATTCTTCCCTAACCTCAGTACCCGGGCATTTTGGAGCTACCATTATAACGGTGATATCCGGCCTTATCTGCATGCCTTCTTCCACAATATTAAAACCGTGAGAATAAGACAAAGTGGAACCTTTTTTCATCAACGGCATTATTGCAGTTACAACGGCGGTATGCTGCTTATCGGGTGTTAGGTTAATTACTAAATCAGCTGCAGGAATCAACGATTCGTAAGTACCAACTGTAAAATTATTTTCTGTTGCACTTTTCCAGGATTGCCTTTTATTATCAATGGCTTCCTGGCGTAGCGCATAACTAATATCAAGACCAGAATCTCTTAAATTTAAACCTTGGTTTAAACCTTGAGCACCGCAGCCCACAATGACAATTTTCTTTCCTTTTAGTTCTTGTACACCGTCAGCAAATTCACTCTTGTCCATGAATTCGCAAACGCCTAGTTGATTCAATTTTTCCCGAAGTGATAATGTGTTAAAATAGTTGGTCATTGATTTTTGTTTTGCCCCCATCCCCTAAAGGGGTGTTCTGGAGATTTTTATGATTTAATTTATGTTACTGGCGACTGCAACTTTGTTCCTCTTCATTGGCGTCGCACTCTTGTACTTTTAAATTTCTATTGAGCTTTGTCCACATAATCTTTCTTTCGACGGGTTTCACCCGACTCTATTTATATGTCGCCCTTTCAGGGCTTCAATGGCTAATTCTAACAAACTTTACATTTCCATTTATTAGCAAACACTTGCCTTACACCCCTTTAGGGGATGGGGACTTTACATACTAAACACCTCATCCTGCTGATTCAAAAACTCATTCTCGGTGGTTTCTTCACCCGGTTCTTTGTATTCAAACTCTTTTAGTTTGTTGTGAAAACCGTCGCTGTTTTTAATGATAGCAACCCTTGCACTTCTAACAAATTCTATCAGCCCATAAGGTTCTAAAATCTTAATAAAATTATCTGTCTCTGCTCTTTGCCCGCTTACTTCAAACACAGTATAATCTTTTCTAATTACCACTGCCTTTGCTCCATGCTGGCTTAGCAAACGCTCCACTTTTACTTCCTCTGCAATAATTTCGGTAGGCACTTTGTACAGTGCCAGTTCCTGCCAAATAATTTCGTCGTTGGTATTGTAGTAGGCTTTTAAAACTTCCACCTGCTTTTCAATTTGCCTGCAAAGCTTGCGCACCACATCTTCCGTTTCGTTAATAACAATTGTAAAGCGATGAACGCTATCTACTTCACTTGGAGAAGTATTTAAACTTTCGATATTAATTTTTCTTCTTGAAAAAATAATAGCAATACGGTTTAGTAAACCTATCTGGTTTTCTGTGTAAACGGTGATGGTGTATTCCTTTTTGCCCCCATCCCCTAAAGGGGAGTT
>JAYTTM010000225.1:0-2192 GCA_043745055.1 Chitinophagaceae bacterium
TTCTAAAATCATCCATGCCGCCATTCTTCATTTTATTTTTTGATTGCATAAAATTGCCCCCATAAAATTGTAGTCCGGGTTCATGTGTCAGCACTTTCATTTCAATACCTGTTTTATCTCCAGTAATAATTGCTGCAGTATTCAACCCGGTTCCTTTGTTTGCATTCAAAACAAAATTATGATCGTAGCCTTTACCATTTTTTAGCTGCACATCATTTGCATCCACGCTTTTTCCAATCATTGTTGATGAACGAAAATCAAATGGCGTATTAGCAACCGGATCAATTTTTCCTGTTGGTATTAAGGTTGAATCAACCGGCGTGTAATTATCAGCATTTATCATTAGTACATGGTTATTGATGGTGCCGCTGCCTTGCCCGTTTAAATTAAAGAAAGCATGATTGGTAAGGTTCACTACTGTTTTTTTATCCGTGGTTGCTTCGTAATCAAGTTTCAGTTCGTTGTCATTCGTCAACGTATAAATAACTTTCACCTGCAAGTTACCGGGATAACCTTCCTCCATATCTTTTGATAAATAGGTCATTTCTACAACACTATCGCCCATTTTTTTTGCATCCCACACAACATATTGAAAACCTTTTTTGCCGCCATGCAATGTATTGCTTCCATTATTGGTGGCCAGTGTATATTGTTTGCCATCCAGGGTAAATTTTCCTTTGGCAATGCGATTGCCATATCGGCCAATAGTAGCGCCAAAGTAAGGCTCGGTACTGTTTTGGTATTGCTGCACACTATCAAAGCCAATCACAACATCTATTAGTTTACCGTCTTTATCTGGCACATATAAACTTACCAGCCTGCCACCATAATTGGTGATAGCGGCCTGCATACCATTACTGTTTTTCAAAACATAGAGGTCAGTTTTTTTATCATCAATAGTTTGTTGAAAGGCTGTTGGAGAAGTAGGCATGATGGTGTTTTTTATAGTGCTGTCGTTTTCCGTTACGCTAGTTTTTTCTGTAGCATTGTTGCAACTGGCTGCTGCCATAATTATAGAAATTGTGAAAATTAATTTAGATATTTTCATATAAAAAATGTTAGGTTTTTATTAAATAATTTAAACCGGAATTGCATTATGCAATTCATCAGTTGCTCTATAGTTTATTCGCCGGATGGTATGGTTAATGCAGTACCTGTTTTAACGGGTGTGCCAAAATTAGGTGTACCGTCAACATTCCAGCTAAACTTTTGCATCCTTATATTTCTTGCTGTTCCACAACCTTCGCCGGCATTGGTATTGGCGTGATAGATAATCCAGTCTTCTGTGCCATTGAGGGATTTAAAAAAAGCATTGTGGCCGGGCCCGAAAGCATTATTGGAAGGTTGTTTTGCAAAAACTGGTTGTGCACCCTTTGTCCAATCTGCTACCAGCAACGGATTGCCGCCATCTTTTAGTGCAAGCATGCCCAGTGCATAATCATCCGTCCAGCAACCGCTGGCAGAATATATCATAAAAATTTTTCCACTGCTGTTCTTTAAAATTTGTGGCCCTTCATTTACCGGACCACCATTTACTTCCCACGACAATTCAGGCTGTGTAAGTTTTATTGCAGGTGCTTCAATGGTCCAGGCATTGGTCATTTTAGCTATGTAGATATTTTGATTTTGAACAGCCATATTGGGGCGGCCGCTCCATAAAAAATATTTATTGCCATTGTATTCCAACACCGTTCCGTCAATTGCCCAGAAATCTGCGTCGCTGGAAAATATCCTGCCCTTATCTACCCATGTTCCGGCCAATGGATCGGCATTGCTATTTTCGAGTACCCATGTACGCTGTGTATCATCCGGGCCACTGCCTGCCGTGAAATAAACATACCATTTACCATCCAAAAAATGTAACTCCGGCGCCCATATGTTGGATGATGTGGCAGTGGCAGGCACCGCAGAAAAAATAGTGGTAATTGGTGCAATATTCAGTTTAGATATGGTTTTTGTTTTCCACAAAGCTATCCTGTTGCCTAATGTATGCGTATAATAATAGAAATCATCTTTCTTTATCACCCACGGGTCGGAACCACTTAGTAAGGGATTTGTAAAAGTATTTGCAGCAGGCGGTAGCGGCGGTGGTGGATTATTAACTGTATTATTTTTGCTGCAAAATGGAGCAATCGTTATTACCGAAAACAGCAATAATAAACCGGTTATATTTTTTAATTGCAGCATAATGA
>JAYTTM010000226.1:0-2191 GCA_043745055.1 Chitinophagaceae bacterium
CTGATGGTACTGCACAACAATGCGGGAGAGTAAGTAGTTGCCATATTCTTTTAAAAAGCCTCAACATTTACTTGTTGAGGCTTTTTTGTGTTTAGGAGAGTCGTTTTTGGACTTTTATAAGTCTTTTTTTGCTTTGTATTTATTTGTATAGATTACCTAATAAACACGAATCAATACTTTTAATTTATTTTCTTAGTACCAATTACTAAGTTTTCAAGATTTTTCTCATCAAAAAAAGCTTTACTTATTTTTTCTGCATTATTCAACAATGCAGGCAACTTAATTTGGTTACTTCCTAATATTTGATAGGCTTTGTTTATAGCATCCTCCTCATTAAGACTTTCAATTTGTTGCAAAGCCTCTTTTATTGCAACTATGGTCAAGCCATTATCTTTTAGTTTGCCCAAAGCAGCAATAATCCAGCTTAAGGCCAGGAAGTAATCCTTGCAAAGCAATAAAATATATTGATTGTCCTCCTTATCCGGCATTTTATTAAATGGTGAATTAATTATCTCCTTAGTAAGGTATTTTGCAAGGTGTTTGGGTTTTGTTTTACTATCAGCAAGCTGAATACAACCCAGTAAAGCCTGTGGGTAAATACTCAACCACCTTAGCTTGCGCCTTAATTCGTGTACATCTTCTTCCATATTGTCAAAATGGTAGTTAATAGTATGAGTAAATTCAATAATGTCGTATATAGCTTTCCTATAAAATAAATTCAGTTCATTAATTTCCTTTTCATCGTCTAGCCAATTGGCATCTGTTAATTTCTTTCTTATTTTTACTAGCCTCTCATTGCTTTCGCTTATCCATTTTTTGTCAATAAGTAATTCATTCAAGTATTGTATTTTTTCTCTTGTCTGCGCTTGTAAATATTGGGTGACTTCCCGGGGTATTTGTTTATTATTTGATAAGTTCCTGGCTATTGCGTCATAATAATCAATTGCGCCCAATGCATCTTCCAGAAACTTAAAATCCACTTTTAGTTTAGAGAATTTTTTTTGGTTATGAATTCCACTATATAGTTTTGCCAATCCCTCTAACATGAATAATGGTGTCCGTGCATTATTTTGAAATAGATAAAGTGCTGGATTTTTCTGACTGGCAGCTTTTGAAAGTATCTTTTCAAATTGCTGCAAAAAAAATTCAAATCTAAGTAAGCCCTTATTCATTGTATTTATATTTTTATAGTTCAAAAAATGAAACTGTTCCACCAACCCAAGTTTTATCTTTATTATACCTGGTTCCAATCATTTTTCCCTTGCTTAATCTTGATAAATTATGGGCGCCTACAGGTCTTAACCAGCCTTCTTTCCAAAAATAAAACAGTCGTATTTCTGCTTTGGCTGTGCCATCTGGTGTTTGAATAACATCGGCATATTTTACTTTGCGTTGTAGTATCCAGTTTTCCGGGTCTTTTACTTCATCAATGTCTTTGCTGGTTACATCAATTACCACCCCCATGCCTGCAAAAGAGAACAATGGTTTTAAAACATAGTTTTGTAAATCAGTTGGTATTTCTTTTAATTCATTTAAAAAATAAGTTGGTGGCACGTAAGAGTTTTTTATTAGTGGTAATGTGTATTTGCTGATGCGGTAAAACCAGTTTGGATGTGATACCCATTCTACATCCCATTTGTGAGAAAAGTCTATAATATTACCAAGGTCTTTCTGTTGATGAAGATCGTCAAAAATAAGGCGATTATAAATTTTCTTTATTTCTATTTTTTTACCTTCTTTTTCATAATACAGCTTGTTGCCTTCTCCTATTAATTTGGTTACACAAATAGTTGAAATACCAAGTACAGCTTCTGTACAATAGAAATCAATCCTTGTCTTTTGTTTCTCCGGAAAAATTTCCAACAATATTACTTCTTCAGGATTGGTATCACCTGCAATTATATCTTTCAGCATTTGCAGATAAGTTTTTTCATTATATCCATTCAGGTAAGCATCATGTGTTGGGGGAACCTTTGCATATTCCCTTGTAAGCTTTGTATGAAATGCCTGAAAGGCAAACAGTGTTGGAAAGCCCTGCATCTCTATTAGTTGTGGCTCCAGTTCGCCTTTCTCATTTTCGCATATTCCAAAATCAAAAGCTATAAAATCTGTATGACTTTTTTCATTGGGAATATGCAATGATTCAGGTATAGCTCTGTCAGTAAGGGTTTTGAAATCTGGTTGCACAATT
>JAYTTM010000227.1:0-8016 GCA_043745055.1 Chitinophagaceae bacterium
TTTTTTTTTCAATTGCAACCGCCTTGCCATTGAACCAAAGCAACAATACGTTATTTATTTCAATTAAAATATTTACCGGGTATAATAAAAACTACTGCTGCGGCGTATGATTGATTACAAGCCAGTAAAAGCCAAGCTCCGCAATAATTTTTGAAAAATTTTCGAAACCAACTGGCTTTACAACATAACTGTTTACACCCAATTGATGGCTTTCAATAATGTCTTTTTCAGCCTTTGAAGATGTCATCATTACTACCGGAATATGTTTTGTAAGGTCATCACTTTTAAGCACCTTTAAAAGTTCCAGTCCGCTTATTTTAGGCATTTTCAAATCCAGGAATATTACCCTTGGCTTATGCTCAATATTTCTTCCGGAATAGGCTCCTTTTCCAAAAATAAAATCCAGCGCCTCGGCTCCATCAATTAAATGAATTAAATTATTAGCCAGATTGTGTTTCTTTAATGCCCTTATAGTAAGCATTGCATCTGCTTTGTTATCTTCTACCAGTAAAATTTGAATGTCTGTATTTTCCATTTTATCAATTAGTATGCTGTTACAGCAACGGGTAGTGAAATATAGAAACAGGCTCCTTCATTCACCTCCCCTTCTGCCCAAACCTTACCTCCGTGTTTTGTTACAATCTTTTGAACGATGGCGAGTCCAACACCTGTTCCTTCATATTCGTTGCTGCTGTGCAGGCGTTGAAAAACACCAAATAATTTATCATAATAATTCATGTTAAACCCTGCCCCGTTATCTTTTACATAATAAATACAGTAATTATCTTTTAAATAGCTCCCTATCTCAACCATCGCTTCCTCCTTTTTACTGGTATATTTAAACGCATTGGAAATAAGATTTATAAAAACCTGTTTAAGCATATTGCTATCGCCGGTTATATTGTAGAGGTTATTTACAATTACAGTAATAATCCTGTTTGGATACAGTGGTTTAAGTTCTTCAATCACCATGCCTGCCATTTGTTTAATATTTATAGTACCTATGTAAACCTGTTGTTTTGTAATACGGGAAAAATCGAGCAGGTCGTCTATCAATTGTGCCATTTTATTTGAATTGGCAATCAATTCGTTTAAAATGTCTTGTGCATCATCATCCAGTTGATCTTTATGGTCTTCTAACAATATCTCTGTAAAGCCATTGATTGCACGCAGCGGAGTCCGCAGGTCATGCGAAACTGAATAGGTAAAAGATTCTAATTCTTTATTAGCCGCTGCCAATTCTGCCGCCCGATTTTCTCTCTCTTCGTTTTGATAAAGCAACTCTTTGTTGGCAATCACTAATTCTGCGGCACGCTTTTCTTTTTCTTCGTTTCGATAGAGCAATTCTTTGTTGGCAATCACTAATTCTGCGGCACGCTTTTCTTTTTCTTCGTTTTGATAGAGCAATTCTTTGTTGGCAATAACTAATTCTGCAGCACGCTTTTCTTTCTCTTCGTTTTGATAGAGCAATTCTTTGTTGGCAATAACTAATTCTGCGGCACGCTTTTCTTTTTCTTGGTTTTGGAAATCAAGTTCCTTATTTGCAATAGCTAACTCAGTAGCCTTTTTTTCAGTTTCCACTATTTGATGTAAGTTTTGTTTATTGGATATAATGAGGGCTTCTTCAATTTTTTTTGGAGGGGTAATATCACGGGCAATTTTAGAAACACTTGTAATATTTCCTGCTGCATCTTTAAGAGGAGTTAAAGTAAGGGAGACGCTAATTTGCTTACCGCTTTTCTTTCTGCGTACCGTTTCATACTGATCAATATTTTTATTTTGCAGTATACGCTCTGATATTTTCATTTCGTCTTTAATACAATTGGCTGGAATGACAAAAGAAATATTTTTTTCAATGGCTTCTTTTGCGGTATAGCCAAACATTTTTTCGCCTCCCTTGTTCACGTTTTGTATAGTACTATCGAGCGATTCGCTTACTATCGTATCAGTTGAATTATCAACAGCAGAAACTAGATGCCGGTTGTATTCCTCTTCTTTTTTATAGGCGGCACTATCAGGAAGATAGGAGATCAAAAACGTTTGTTCATTTATTAAATCATCCGTTTTATTTAGCTTTTCCATAATTTATTTTATAAAAAATTTTATAAAAAAAATAGAACAAAGTAATAAGGTATTTAAATGAAACACAATACTATAAAAATTATTGAAGCAGCCGTAAGGATTTTAACTAATTGGTGAGAGAAGTTGTAATGATTACTAGGCTTTATAAGGGTTTCATCTGAAAGATACGGTATTAAACAGTGTATAATTTTTATATTTTACTGCCGTTGTAGTTTGGCCTAATTATCGGTGCCAGGTTGCTACGCAGCAGTGGTTGGTTGCTATTAGAGCAGTATCCATCAGGCGCCGGCATCAGTGCATTATCTACCCTTTACTAAAAAAATTACAAATAAAAAATATGGGGGAGGTAAAATAATCACTTCAAAATATTTTGAATAAAAGTACATTTAGCAACTACAAGGCTGGCATTTATTATTAATAAAAAAAAAGTTACGGCGATAGCATTTACAATATTGCTGACTGCAAGCATGTGCCTTATTTTCATCCATATAAAAGCGCAGTGTGCCGGGCGGCTTATTCCAAATTTTTGGGAATAGGAAAAATTGTACCACGTATATAATTTAACCCACGATAAGCATGGTGCCATAAAAATGGATATTGTAGTTAATATGGATCCTCCGCAAACTTACCAGATTTTTGTATTTAAATACTTTGATAAAAGTGGTGTTGAAGTGGGCGGTTATACTGTAATGGGTGTGGGCTATAGTACAGCAAAAGGCCAGGTAGAACATGTATAGACTTATGGCATAAACCCTGACAAAATAAATACAATTAAAGAGGTGATTGTGTATCAGCAATACGAGGATGGTACATATACCAGCACTGCAATACAGAAGGGCTAGCAAACACAAACTACCATTAGCACAGCTGCTAATTCAATACCTAGTGGGAGCGACTGAATAACCAGACCATCGGCTGCAATTTCAATCCACTTCCTGCACCTAATTCAAAAGCCCCATTCTCTGAAGCACTTGTAAAAAATGCACTTTATGAACCATATAGTTTTGAACGCAGCACCGGGGGCCTGTGGTAGGCCCTGGCAGTAGGCGTTACGTTCACCAAAATTAAACTAATGGATAGTTACAAAAAAACAGTAACCGTAGTACCCAGGCGGGGCGCTCAACGTAAACACGATGGCTCTCCGGTAAGCGCTACCATTTACAGGTTTTATGTAAAATATATTGTATGCAAAAAGTATAACAACACTACAAAACGTACACAATACGAAAGCGATAATGTACTGTTTAAAACAAGCAATGGCAACTGGCAAAGTAGAGCTGATGCCGTGCCCAAAATTGTGGAATTATATTTAAAATAATCCTGTAAGACTAAGTTTTTTCAAAAGATTTTATCAGGCTTGTTGTTATGTTTGATGGCTAAAAGTCACCACTGCCAGCTTATTGTTTTTGCAACTAAAAATTTATTTAGTAGCAAGGCGATGTAGCACAGAGATTCTGCGCCTGTAGTAGCATATTTTTCTAAATTTAATAAAAAGCAGGAAAACATTTGAATACCACTTTTATTAATTATGGTAAAGCTACAGCCTATAACTAATAAGCATTTAACCCATAAAATAGTACAAACTATTGACGAACTGATATGGAAGTAATATTGTTGTTAGCATCGATAGCAATGTCATAATTGTAGCCGTTACCAATATCTAGTGTTTTTACATAATTATTGTTGCTAACTGTAATAGTAAAAGTAACCTGACCTGCTGCATAGCTGCTGTAAGCAGAAGATGTGCCTGGGTCAACATTGTTGATGTTTACTGTATTTCCGTTTGATGTTTTAATTTGTACACTGGCTTTTTGTGTACCATTATTTATAATTCTTGCTTTCGGATCTTGTAACACAGTTTTTTTGCAACTATTGATTGCAATTACAAAAAAGCCTGCTAAAACTATCAATAATGTAATTTGTATCTTCTTCATTTTTTAAAATTTAGCTTTATAACGTAATTATCACGTAAAAATTGTTTAGATATAAATATAATGCCTAAAAATTGGTGGCAAAGCTGAAGGCAATAATTTTTGGCAGAATCTATTGTTAATTTTGTTTTATTGTAGCTGCCAATTAAGCAGTTTTTTTGTTTTTGTAATACAATTGATTAGTTTTTAACATCCGGGGCCGAAGCAGATAGAAATTGGCTCTGTCCGGTTTCTACCTGTTACCATTGCCCCCCCTTTTTTGCAGCAGCTAAAATAAGATTGGTTCAGCAGCATGGATACGGAGCACCGGGGACAGCGCCTTTAGGCGTAAAAAAAATCCCGCTTACAGGCTGGGGATTTTAAACAGTTGTAGCAAATGCAATTATATTAAGTTGCTTTTGCCACTGCCATGGTACGTTGCATTACGTACTGGGCCACTTCGCCGCTTTGCACCGTTTGCCCGTTGCTGCCAATAGCAATTACCCTTATCCAGTACTTTTGCCCTTCTTCCAGGTTGGTAAATTCAAATTTTGTACGGGTATCACCGTAAGTTTCCCATTCTGTTGTATCAGTAATGGGGTCTTTGGCAATTTGGTAATTGAAAGCCTTTGCACCTTTAACAGGATCAATAACCGCCACCAGTGTACAAGGATTATCTCCCTGATTTACCAACTTAATAAAAGGAGCTACCAACTTAGCAGCTTCCCTTTGTTTTGCCAGTTTAAAATTACTGCTGTTGAGTTTATCAAGATTGCCCTGGCACACTATATTTAAATACATTGCCCAGTTTCTTAACCCATCTGCCACAGTAGCTTTTAACGTATTTTTACGGCTTACCGCCTGGCTGTGTTTATCACCTGCATCGGTGAGAGCAGTTTCATAATCGGCAGTGGTGGTTACAAAATCAGCAACTGCAGGTATAGGTGCAGTAAAATTGAGGTTATTATCCATGTGCTGGATAATGATCCGGGCGAAAGACAGCATTTCGGCATCTTTCAGGTTGTTGTAATCAACGATTACTTTTTCCATTATTAATTTTTAATTGGTGGTTGAAATTTGCAAAAAACGCCTGCTCTCCTATTTTTATTAATTAACCATATAATTGTAAACTGCTAAAAAAAAAACGGTTAAACAATTGACATATTATTACAAATTTTTGATAATAAATATATTATAAACAAACATGTAGCCAATTGCACAATAAAATTTTTTTTTAAATTAAGGGAAAATGCAGGTAGTTTTCGTAAAAATACTAACCCGTAGGCTTGTCACCCTACGACCATAGGCTTGTTACTCTACGACCGTAGGCTTGTTACAATTTAGTGGCAGATTTATGATTTTACATTGAGGATATAAAGAAAATTGTGCAAACATCTTTTGCGAATTTCAAACCTCTTAGCTTTTTTTTAAATACCTTCAGTTGGCAAATAAGGTATTTTGTGAAAGAGTTTTTTACCAACTTCAATTTTATTAAAGGCTCTATCTGTGTTAATTGAAATTTATGCAGTGCCCGTTTCAGGCAGGTACCGGCGTCTAACAGTTAATACCAGCATTGGCCGTACTAAAAAATTTAATCGTCTTAAAAATATTCCCATTCAGTATATATATAAAAGTTGAATAAAAAAACAGGGTTTTTCCTGTTTTTTTAATGCAATGCTTTGTGTAGATTGGGTTTTTATCAATTACCATCAGCGGCATCTAAAACCTGTGATTGAGGCTAGCGAAGCTATGAAGAAAGGAAGACGATTTATTTGTTAAAAGGTGATTGTTGGGGTTTGATGGTTGGTAGGAGTAAAAAGTTTGTTACACAAAATAGTCAGTAAAAAGGGGGGCTTTAAAAACTTTCGTATATTTAGTGACATTATATGTGTCACCAAAAAAACGCAAGTGTTGCAACTTTTTTAAAAATAAGATACTATGGATAGGTTTGAGGATGAATGGCTTAGGCAAAAAAGTAATTTTGGAAAAAAGGGCACATGCGGCTATTTTTGAGTTAGCTGCAACCCGTATGGACACTTCAAGTTTCATTAAACAAACCTTTGACTTAACTTAACTAAAACATAAAACCGAATGGCGAAATTTATTACAACCAAACAAATTACTTCCGAACTTGAAGATTTAATTAAAAAGGCAGACGAACGACTTTATATTGTTTCACCATATTTGAAACTTTCAAAAGATTTTAGAGACCTTTTGACCTATCGCAACACAAATAGAAAAGACACAAAAATTATTTTTGGTAAGCAGGAATTGAACCCTGAGCAAATGACTTTTTTTCAAGGACTAAGATTTGTTTATTTGTATTTTTCAGAAGACTTACATGCTAAGTGTTACATCAATGACACAAAAATGATTATTACGTCAATGAATTTTTATGATTTTTCAATGATGAATAATAAAGAAATGGGGATACTAATTGACAAAGCAGTTACCGAAGACATTTCAGTTTATGACGACGCATGGGGAGAAATTGATTTTATTGAAAAGACAAGCAAGCCATTTGACTTCGTTAGTAAGCCAAGTTCTGCTGCAACAGTATCACCGATAAAGGAGACAAAAATAGAAATTAAGACAGAAACCGTTACGCATCAAAAGCCAATCCCATTTGACGGAAAATATTTTTCAGCAACAGCACTATCTAAAGAAATCGGGATAACCAGCAAAGACCTTAATTCACAATTTGAAAAACTCAAATGGATTGAAAAGAAGAACGAAGAATGGGTTTTGACGAACTTAGGAAAAAATAAGGGAGGGCAAATGAAGAAAGGACAATATGGGGACTACATCGCTTGGCCTGAAATTATCGTCAAGGAAATTAAGTGAGTGTACTTTATTTAGGCAACAGCTTTTCATTGGACAAAATCGGGTATGCAGCTAACAAAGGTATTGCTGCAAGCAGGGCGGGACGTTGTTATCTTCGGCTGCAGTTCGCTATCAGCTTCAGTTGTGGGCAGGACAAGCTTTGCTGGGCTTTTGTTTGTAATCTTTTACTTTTATATCTTTATTCATCAGCGGTTGGGGTCGGACACAGCAATGAATACCCTGCCTGACAGCAATACCAGACCGTTGCCTGCCATATTCGCTTTGCGTTTCATAATTCGAGCGGACGGAACTGTTCAGCATTTGTTCTTAGTTCAGCTTTTTCTTTACTTGTTCGCATTTAGTTTTTGGGGTGACAAACCCTGCAACGCTTTAATTTTAAAAGAGTATTTGCAGGCGTATTTAAATCATGCTTCAAAACAAAATTTTTAGCGCTTTTGGTTGACAGGAAATTAATACGGCAGGCAACAATAGGTTTTGTACAATTGGGGCGGGACGTTGTTGCAATCATCAGCGGTGCATATCCAGGCTTTGGTTCGGGCGGACGGAATTCTGTTGGGCATTAGTTTTTAACTTCAACTTTTGTTTATTAATTTACCTTCAGTTCCGGGCGGACAGTTAGTCAATTCCCCAACTGCACAAAGCCTCAACGTTGTGTGTCATGCCCAGACCGTTTATTAAATGACATTCGGTGTTATAATTAAATTTCTTATTTACTATTTAAATATAATTTTTATGACAAGACAAAGTGTTTCATCTTCAAACTTGCGTTCTGTTGGTTATGACAATCCAAGCTCAACATTAGAAATAGAATTTAATTCAGGTTCTATTTATCAATATTTAAGTGTACCTGCAAATGTTCATGTTTCATTAATGAGAGCTTCTTCACATGGAACATACTTTAACGCCAACATAAAAAACGTTTACAGGTTTAGACAAATTAAGTAAGTTGAAAACAGTTTGACCTTATCCATCCTAAGTCTGTATCATTTGGGTTTTTATCGACACACCATAGACCACGACTTGTATCGTATTCATGTTGTAATTTTTTGACTGTTTCTTTTAGTTCTTTTATTTCGGTTTCTAACTGTTCTACGTTTAACATATATTTTATTTTATTTTATCAATAAATTCGGTGGACGAATGGCACGAACACACAACAAAAGGTTTTGTGCAATTGGGG
>JAYTTM010000228.1:0-2189 GCA_043745055.1 Chitinophagaceae bacterium
ATTTACAGGCTTGATAAATGGGATTTGCCAAAGGGTAAAATTGAAAAAGGAGAAGGTATTGAAACCGCAGCGCTAAGAGAAATTGAAGAAGAAACAGGCCTCACCCATCTTACCGTAAAAAATAAAATTGGTGAAACCTATCACACCTACAATGCCTTTGGAAAACACTTTTTTAAAATAACCCATTGGTTTAATGTCACCTGTTCATCTAACCAAACGCTGGTGCCACAAACAACAGAAAATATTGAAGAGATAAAATGGTTTGCAAAAAAGGATTTAGCTATTCCGTTACTTAACACCTATCCTTCTATAAAAGATATTTTAAACCAATATCTACACCCAGCTAAAAAGCTTTCTTAAGAATTGCCAACGTTAAACGACTGATACAAATAAGCTGTTCACTGTCGTCGTAAATTTTTATATCCCATACATGGGTAGTACCGCCCAGGTGTAATGGTTTTACGATCGCATTTACATACCCATGGCGTGCACTTCGGATGTGATTTGCATTTATTTCGAGACCAACACAAATAAACTTATTAGGATCAAGCACTAGTTGAGAAGCAACACTGGCAGCAGTTTCAGCCAAAGCACAACTTGCTCCACCGTGCAACAAACCGTAGGGCTGTTTGGTACGATGATCTACAGGCATTTTAATTTTTACAAAGTCTGCTCCTAATTCCGTCCACTCCATTCCAAGGAAATCAGCCATTGTACCAGGCTCTATTGCGCCTAAATCAGTTATTTTTAAAGATTTATTAAACCAGATAGACATAATTGTTTATTTAGATTTTAAAAAATTAGCAATGGATGTATTTACAACTGCTGGTAAAAACTGCGATACATCTCCACCGTTTTTAATTACATCTCTTACCAGGGTTGATGCAACAGAAGTATATTGCGGCAAACAGGTAAAAAAAACAGTTTCAATATTTCCGGTAATGCTGCGGTTCATATCGGCAATGGCTTTTTCGTATTCAAAATCATTAACGTATCTTATACCCCTTAAAATAAAAGTAGCGCCTACTTCTTTACAACAATTTACCGTAAGCCCATCATAAGCAACTACTTCCACCCTGGGCTTATTTTTATAAATATCCTTTAACCAGGCAAGTCGCTGTTCTTCAGAATACATGGGTACTTTATTTACATTACGACCAATACCAATTACAATTTTATCAAACAAGGGCATTGCCCTGTTAATAATATCTGTATGGCCCAATGTAACAGGATCAAAGGTTCCGGGAAACAAGCAAATACGCATTGAGAATTGATAATTATTTAGTTGATAATTGATAATTATTTTAAGCCGGCAACTGAACTTTAAAATGCATTTTTAATGCTGCAAACAAATTAAGCAATATCTTTTTACAAATGCCAACATTTTAGTTAGCTTTTTATACCAGCCAGTAAATACAATACAGCCATTCTAACCGCTACACCATTTTCTACTTGCTGTAAAATTATTGATTGACTTCCATCTGCCACATCACTATCAATCTCCACGCCTCTGTTGATGGGACCCGGATGCATAATTACAATCTCTTTTTTTAACCCGTCCAGCAATTTTTTAGATACCCCGTAAGCAAGATTATATTCTCTTAAGGAAGAAAACAATACCTGGTTTTGCCTTTCTAATTGTATGCGTAAAACATTGGCAACATCACACCATTCAAGCGCTTTTTTTAAATTATATTCAACCTGCACATCCAATGCTTCTTTAATGTATTTGGGTATTAAAGTTGGTGGCCCGGCAACCATTACCTGTGCCCCCATCTTTTTTAATAAATAGATATTGCTTAAAGCTACCCTTGAGTGCATGATATCTCCTATCAGCACTACCTTTTTGCCCTCCAGGCCACCTAGTTTTTCTGTAATAGAAAATGCATCCAGCAAAGCCTGAGTGGGATGTTCATTTATTCCGTCACCGGCGTTAACTATAGCAGCGGGAATATGCTTTGCCAAAAAGTGAGGAGCCCCGCTGGCGCTGTGCCGCATTACCACCATATCCACTTTCATGCTCAATATATTATTCACTGTATCCAGTAAGGTTTCCCCTTTAGAAACAGATGAAACGGAAGCAGTAAAATTAATGGTATCAGCTCCTAACCTTTTTTCGGCCAGCTCAAAGGAAATCCTTGTTCTGGTAGAGCTTTCGTAAAATAAATTAACAATGGTTACATCCCTTA
>JAYTTM010000229.1:0-7993 GCA_043745055.1 Chitinophagaceae bacterium
GTCCTCTGTATTTGCTTTTGTAATGCCTGCAGCATGACTGATGTAGATGTGTTTTTGTTGAGTAAGCGCTGTTTCAAGTGCTGATAAATTCTCGTAATCCAATTGAACAACAGCTACAGGCAATCCTTTTAAATGAAAAGTGTTACTATTATTCCTCAATGCGGCGTAAACCTGAACGTTAGCTTATGTTGCGGAATTAATTAAATGAAACCTCAAAAAGCCACTTGCACCTGTAATTAATACGCTTTCTTTTATACTGCTTTTTCATAAACCCTATACCTTTTATAAGCTGTACCATTTAATTTTATAAGTCCGTTATTCATCATTTCATTATCTTCCAATATCAATGATGCCTCTCCGCCCTTGATATTTTTAGCAATACATTGTTCAATAATATCAGCATAAAAACAAGCTTCAATCCCCAGTCTTCTATACTCAGGTTCCACGCCCAAAGCCAGTACCCTTACAAAATCAATTTTCTTTAATCTAAAAAGTAGTTTAAAAATTCCGGTAGGAAACAAACGCCCTCTTTTGATTGTTTTTAAAATCTGGTTAACATCTGGAATAGCCAGCGCAAAACCAATCACTTTTCCATTATGCTCCGCCAATGAAGCAAAGTCCTTATCCAGTATCATTTTTAAATCTTTGGCCAGGTACCTGAATTCTTTATCCGTCATAGGTACAAAGCCGGTATTTTCTTGCCATGACTTGTTATAAACACTTAAAACTTTATCTACTTCTTCATCAAAATTTTTAAGATTAATTTTTCTGATAGTAATACCCTTAAGTTGTAATCTTTTAATCAATACATCTTTAAGCTGTACAGTTCTTTTATCGGTAGTAAGTGTAGGTAATTGGTAGGCTAGTAAGTCAACATTTTTCTTAAATCCACAAGCTTCCAGTAAAACAGCATAATAATGTTTATTAAAAGGCATCATTGCTACCGGTGGAGAATCAAACCCATCTACAAGTACACCACAAGCCTCATTGGTAGAATGATTAAATGGCCCTATCATATTAGTGAGTCCCTTTTCAGCAAGCCACTTGCTGGCTTCATTAATGAGTAACCTTGCAACCCCCTCATCATTCACTACATCAAAAAAACCGAAAAAGCCATCAGTATTGTTATTGGATGCATTGTGATTTTTATGTTGTATCGCCCCAATACGGCCTTTTATTTCTTTACCATCATAAGCCAAAAAAAGCTGAAGATTGGAATGTTCATGAAAAGGATGTTTCCCCGGCGTAAATAAATCCCGCTGGCCTATATACAATTCAGGAACGTAATTAACATCCCCTTCATATAAAGTATGTGGAAAATCAATAAAATCTGCTAACTCCTTTTTAGACACAACCTTCCTTACCTGCGTCATACTTTGGCGGTATTTAAAAGTGGTATTTTGAGTTTGAATGCAACTTTTTTAAGTTTTTCTACAGCAAAATCTATTTGTTTAAAAGAGTGTGTAGCCATTAACGAAAAACGAATCATGGAAGAATCACTGCTTACTGCAGGAGAAACAATCGGGTTTACAAAAACACCTTCATCCATTAGCATTTTTGCCATCAGGAATGTCTTTTCATTGTCTCTTACATAAATGGGAATAATAGGTGATTCAGTTGGGCCTACATCAAAACCTGCTTCCTTAAAAGCCTCCAATGTGTAATTGGTATTATCCCACAATTTTTCTAAACGTTCGGGTTCATCTTTTAAAACATTTAGGGCTGCTAAAGCGCTGGCGGTTGCTGCCGGGGAAATACTTGCGCTGAAAATAAGTGAACGGGCATGGTGTTTTAAATACTCAACTACATTTCTGTCTGCAGCAATAAAACCTCCTATTGATGCCAATGATTTACTAAAAGTACCCATGATGAGATCTACCTTATGGGTAATGTTGTAGTGGGCTGCAGTTCCTTGTCCGGCAGGGCCAAATACACCCAAAGAATGTGCATCATCAACAAAAACTGTTGCATTGTATTTTTTAGCAAGGGTGCTTATTTCATCTAATTTGGCGATATCGCCTTCCATACTAAATACGCCATCTGTAGCTATTAATTTAAAGGCATCGTATGGTACATTGGCTAATAATTTTTCCAGATGAGCCATATCAGAGTGACCGTATTTATAATTCTTTGAGAACGATAAACGGCTGCCATCAATAATACAGGCATGGTTCCATTCATCTAAAAAAAGATAATCACTTCTGCCGGCAAGGGCAGAAATAACACCTAAATTTACCTGGTAGCCCGTACTGAATACCAAGGCGGATTCTTTACCTACAAACTGGGCAAGTGCATCTTCCAGTTCCAGATGAAGATCGAGCGTTCCATTTAAAAATCTGGAACCGGCACATCCGCTACCGTATTTATCTATAGCTTTTTTCGCAGCTTCTTTTACCTTTGGATGGTTGGTTAAACCCAGGTAACTATTAGATCCAAACATTAAAATTCGTTTTGAACCAATTATTACTTCTGTGTCCTGGTCTGACTGCAATGGCCTGAAGAACGGATATATATCCGCTGCCTTTAAAAGATCTGCAGTTTTGAAAGCGTCGATTTTTTTCTTTAGTGCATTGTTGATCATCTTGCTAGTTGAATAATTTGGTAAATAAAATTAAATATAAATTAAAGTTACCAAATTGTTATTGTTGGTTTGGTCGATTAATTGGTTATTTGTTGAAATCTATTAACATTATCTGCACCTTCGCAGTACTTCATTTAAAACATGCATGCAAGTTTCCAGTGAAGCTTCCTCAATGCCATCAGTTAATACTTGATCCTGCTTTAAAAAAATTTCGTGCATTTTGTAGATAACCGTTTTTCCGTTTTCAGTTATTTCCAGCACATTTTTACGCCTGTCTCCAATAACTTGAACTCTTTTTACATACCCCTTCTCCTCCAAAATATCAATAGAACGGAGTATAGCCGATTTGTTTTTGTCCATCAATTCAGCAATATCCTGTTGTATCACATCTTTTCCTGCACTTCGGGATATAAAATACAAAACACCCATTTGCTCAAAAGTTATCTCGTTGGTGATACCGGCAAATTTCAGGTTGATAGTTTTTAACAACAACTTTCCTGTGTGTACAATTCGAAAACCTACTGTTTCGGGTAGTTCTTTACAATTCATATATCAATAGTTGCGTAGTGAACTGTTGCAAACATAACTACATTTCCATAAATTCAATGGTATAACAGTAAATAATTACTAAATTTTTACAAATGGCAGGTAATAAGAAATACCCTTGAACGGTAATTCTAAACTGATGGATAAGCCATGGGCCTAAAATTTTTGTGGTTGATCAACAATGAGTAAAAGGGGTTAATACACAACTGATCATAAAAAAAATTTATTGCGATGAAGGCCATAAAGGAGCCATTAAATCCAATAGAACACAAATAATTAGTAATGAGCAAAAAAAATCCTGTAAAAAATATACTTTCTTACAGGGAATGCTACAATATATTTAAGATAAAACAGGTGCTTGTTTTATTTGTTTAAAGAAATTATTTTAATTTGGCTAGTGCTACTTTTATCCTGCTCCAAGCTATTTCTATATTCTCCATATTATTTGCAAAAGAGAAACGTACGCATTTTGGCTCACCAAAAGCATCACCCATTACAGACGACACATGTGCCGTATTAAGCAGGTACATAGAGAAATCTGCGGAGTTTTTTATAAGATTTTCGCCATCCGATTTGCCAAAATAATAGGAAACATCTGGGAAAATATAAAAAGCCCCATCAGGTTCAAAACATTTAAACCCGGGAATGTCTTTTATTAATTCCAGTACCGTTGCCCGCCTACGGGTAAACTCTTTGGTCATTTCAAAGGAGGGTGTTAAATCGGTTGTTAGTGCCGCTACTGCTGCTTTTTGTGCAATGGAACAAGTGGCACTGGTAAATTGCCCTTGTAACTTTTCACAAGCTTTGGCAATATCAACATTGCATGCAATGTATCCAAGGCGCCAGCCCGTCATTGCAAAACCTTTACTTAGCCCATTAACAAGAATTATCCTGTCTTTTATTTCATCAAACTGTGCAAGACTCTCATGCCTGCCTACAAAATTGATGTATTCATAAATTTCATCTGCAATAATATATACCTGCGGATATTTTACAAATACTGCAGCCAATGCAGCCAATTCACTTTTTGAGTAAACAGTACCAGAAGGATTGCATGGAGATGAAAATAAAAAGACTTTTGTTTTAGGCGTAATAGCCGCTTCCAGTTCGGCTGGTGTAATTTTAAAACCACTTTCCAGCGTTGTATGTACTTCTACAACTTTAGCTCTCGCAATTTTTACGAGTTCAGAATAGGTAACCCAATAAGGTGTAGGTATAATTACTTCATCCCCTTCCTCTGCCAAGGCTAAAATAGTATTGGCGAGGCTCTGTTTGGCGCCGGTTGAAACAACTATGTTCTCGGGTTTATAATCCAAATTATTATCTCTTTTTAATTTAGCGCAAACGGCTTCTCTTAAATCAGGATAGCCGGCAACAGGTGTATAATGACTCCAGTTATCATTTATGGCCTTGATAGCTGCATCTTTTATGTGCTGGGGCGTATCGAAATCAGGTTCACCCAGGCTAAGGTCAATTACATCCACACCTTTAGCCCGGAGTTCACGACCAAGCTTGGCCATTTTTAAAGTTTCCGGTTCGGCAAAACGATCTAATAAAGAAGACAATTGCATAGCTTATATTTTTGAAGTGCAAAAGTATAAGAAAACAATCGTTTTGATTATGTAATAAATGGAGATTTTAATAATTGTGTAGATTTTCTTTACAACTATTTTCTTTTTGTTAGATATACTTTAAAAAAATTCAGTTATGCAAAAAAGGGATAAGCAGGGTTTTGTTTACTTAACTTCTTTAAATAGTTTTCAATTTTAGCTGAATTGTTAAGATAAAAAATAATGATTAAAGCAATTGCCTGACCAATTTGGTAGCTAATATTTTGGGGTACGTCGCATTGTTTTGCTTATAGATTATTTTGTTGTGCTGAATAAGTAATTTGGCAGTATGAATGAACAATGGTATAAAAAAAAATGGGTGATTTTACTGATGCATATTGCGGCATGGACAACATTATTTTATTTGCCAACATTACTCAGGCCTTCTTTCAATCCGGGCGACCAACCGCAAAAAATACCGCCCGACGCTACTATTAAATTTATCCTTTTTAGAATTAGTGATATTTTGCTGGCGGCATTTTTTTATTTGAATGCGCTGGTATTATTTCCACGTTTGGTGTATAGAAAAAAATACCTTTTTTATTTTTTGTCGATTACCGGATGTATGGTATTGTGGTTTTTTCAGAGTTGGTTCCTGATGAAAACTTTCACTGCTGTAGAACCTCATTACAACATAAGGAAACATATATTATTCAGCTTTTTTGTTATTCTATTTATCCTGGCATGCAGTATCGCATACAGAACTATCAGGGATAAAATAGTGGCCGATAATCTTGCCAAAGAAAAAGAGAATGAATTTTTAAAAACAGAATTAGCCTTGCTTCGTTCTCAGGTGAGTCCTCACTTTATGTTTAATGTACTAAACAATATGGTTGCATTGGCCCGTAAACAATCAGACCTGCTGGAACCCTCGCTAATAAAGCTTTCATCGCTTATGCGGTATATGTTGTATGAAACGGATGAGGAAAAAGTAACCCTGGAAAAAGAGATGGATTACCTGCAAAACTATATTGATTTACAGCAACAGCGGTTTGGCAAAAAGGTAACTATTAGTACTAATTTCAACCAAACAGATAAAACCTATTTTATTGAACCGATGCTGTTGATACCATTTGTGGAAAATGCATTTAAACATGGCACCGGAATGATTGAACATGCAATGATAAATATTGAATTAAGTACTTCCAATAACAACCTGCATTTCATTGTTCAAAATAAATACAATCCAGCATCGAATGAAATAAAAGATAAAGCTTCCGGCATAGGTTTAACCAATGTGGGCAGAAGATTGGAATTATTGTACAAAGACAAGCACCTGTTAAAAATTGATAAAACAAATAATTTTTTTACAATAACACTTCAAATAAATCTTGCCAAATGATCAATTGCATCGCTATAGATGATGAGCCGCTTGCATTGGAATTACTGGAAGACAATATCAGCAAACTACCTTTTTTAAAATTGATTGGTAGCTACGATAATGCTATTGATGCGATGAAAGGAATACAGGAGCAAAAGGTAGATTTAATATTTCTGGATATACAAATGCCCGGCCTTACCGGCTTACAGTTTATACAAAGCCTCACCATAAAGCCAATGATTATTTTGATAACCGCCTATGAAAAATATGCGCTGGAAGGTTTCAACCTGGAAGTAACTGATTATTTAGTAAAGCCCGTTTCGCTTGAACGATTTATTAAAGCCTGTAATAAAGCGAAAGAATTGTATGATTTAAAAAATGCGCCTTCCATTCAAAATAATAATAATCAGGCAGGCTATTTTTTTGTAAATGTTGAATACAGTTTAGTTAAAGTTACCATTGATGATATTGTTTATATAGAAGGATTGAAAGATTATATTAAAATACATCTCAACAGTAGCCAAAAGCCCGTGGTAACCCGTATGCCGATGAAGACGATAGAAGAACAATTACCAGCTGATAAATTTATCCGAATACACAAATCATACATCGTTTCAGTTCCTTTTATTACCGCCATCCGCAAAACCAGTCTTTTTTTAAACAGCTTTGAACTTCCTGTAGGAGATAATTACAGGCATGCTATTGCTGCTATTACCGGCAAATTATAGCGTTCATTTTGTTGGCAATCCCTTCATGGTAAAATACTGCACTCAACCATTTGTACAGCTCATTTTCCGTTTATCCCCAGCTCCCAAAATTCAGTTGCTGTTTCGTCGCAGGATAAGGTTGTTTTATCTCATTTGCACCTGCTGCAACTTTATCTCAAAATAGATTTGTATTCAATAAAACGAAAAACAATGAAAAAGCTTTTAATATTTATAACACTGGCATTTATAAGTTTAAACCTGTTGGCGCAAATGCCACCTAACCTGCAAGGTGGAATGCCTGGGAATTCCGGGCATGTATATGGCAAATTAGTTGACATTGATGGCAAGGCCGTAGCTGGGGCTTCTGTTTTACTAATGCAAAACAAATATGATTCAGCCAAAAAGAAATCAAAAGAAGTGCTGCTAAAATCCATGGTTACAAAAGCAAATGGAGAATTTAATTTTGAAGAATTACCAATCAGGGGAAATATAGTTTTAAAGGTGAGCAGCAGTGGGCTGATTGCTTATGATACTTCTATTTCGTTTATACCAAAAATGGATTTGGCTACTAGGCCCAAAACAGCTTCATCAATACCCCCATCATTTCCCGGAGGAGCGATGCCTTCATTTGATAAAGACCTGGGAAAAATACAACTTAAGGAAGCTACAAAAGACCTGCAAAATGTAACCATAACTACATTTACTCCCACGATAAAATTAAATGCTGATAAAAAAGTTTTTAATGTAGAAAAAAATATCATGAGCGCAGGCGGCACCGGTATTGATGTGATGCGAAACGTACCATCTGTAAACGTAGATATTGATGGTAATGTAACACTGAGGAATGCTGCACCACAGTTATTGGTGGATGGCAGACCAACCACCCTTACCCTCGATCAGATACCGGCTGATGTGATAGAAACTGTGGAAGTAATTAGTAACCCATCTGCAAAATATGATGCATCCGGCGGCGGTGGGGGTATATTAAATATTGTATTGAAGAAAAATAAAAAAACCGGCTATAATGGTAATGTAAGGGCAGGGGTAGATAAACGTGGTGCATTAAATGGTGGGGCTGATTTTAGTTTGCGTCAAAATAAATTCAATTTTACTGCTGCTTTAAATGGCAACCAAAATAAAGGAATCACTACAGGTACTACAGAACGTACCAATCTTTTAACAACGCCACTTACAACAGTTGACCAAAGCAGCTATAACCAAACAAAAG
>JAYTTM010000230.1:0-2181 GCA_043745055.1 Chitinophagaceae bacterium
GCGCAAATGGCATCCATTCTTTTAAAAAGCAAATAAATAAAGAGCCGAAGACTATATTCGGCATAAAATAATTTGCCTTTTTCAAACATGCATTTCAGGTGCTGTTGTTGAAAGGGCATGTTTTTAAGCGCTATAGAATTGTTGATTTTTCTACCAACCAATACCACATCGTATCCAGCTTGTGAAAGGGAGGTGCAGATGCGTTGCATCCGTTGGTCGTAGCTTAAATCGGTAGTGACGGTGAAATAAATGCGTTTTTGTGTATGCTCCATTTAACAGGTAATATTAAAGCCAGTTTGAATATTGCTGTTTAAAGCCATGGCTTTTACCGGCAAACGCTGTCTTAAAACCGCAAAATATACAGTAATTTCTTATTTATGGCGGTATTATTCTTCAGCGATTCAGGGAGTAATTAATAACGTTATCCAGCAATGTTTTTACTACTGTGTTTAAAAATATTTTTCGGGCTAAAAATGTTTTGGTGCGTTTTGGGGATAAAAAGCCCCTTCGGGCTGAGGATACTTTTTAATTTAAAGTATATTTGTTACCCATATATTTTCTAAAAAGCCCGCTTTGTTATTGGGGTTGGCGGGCTTTTTTGTTGCCTCAAAATTAGGGTTTTTATATTGGGTAACAACAATAAAAAATTCTCCTCTACAGCCGCAGGCCAAACAATTAATGGTGGTGAACTTATCTATGAACTTCGCAAAATCATGCGTAGCTATTTTCCTGACTTGCCGCAAATGCTGTCGCAATCAACAGACATCCGTCATCGAAAAGACTACCGCAATGATGAACTAATTACAGCTGCTATCGCCATGTTTATTTTTAAAGCGCAGAGCCGTAACGCTGTCAATAACGACCGCAGGCACAGTGGCCAATTTACTTCCAACTTTCAAAAGCTTTTTAAAACAGACCTGCCACACATGGATGCTGTGCAGGATTTTTTTGAAAAACTTCCACTGGCAGAACTGGAGCAAATAAAAGTAAAGCTGGTAAGCCGCCTGTTAGAAAACAAGGTTTTTTACAGGTACAAAATGTTCAATCATTATCTGGTAGCAGTAGATGCCACTGGTGTGGTAAGCTGCGATGAAGACAGGTTTGGCTGCGGATTAAAAAAGGAATCTAAAAATGGAAAAATCTCTTACCTGTACCCCGTACTGGAAGCAAAACTGGTAACTGAAAACGGCTTTTGCGTATCCCTGGCCACGGAGTGGATAATCAATGACAACGGCAAGCCTTATGACAAACAGGATTGTGAACAAAAGGCTTTTAAACGGCTGGCAGAAAAACTAAAGAAAGCCTTTCCCCGTTTGCCCATCTGCATACTGGCAGACGCCCTGTATGCAAGCAGCCCGGTAATGGATATTTGTGAAAACAATCAGTGGAAATACATCATCACTCTGCAGGATGGCAGTTTGCCCGCTCTGCAGGATTGCCTTAAAGATGATCCGCCAACAAATCATAACAGCTTCACCCGGCAGCTGACATGCGATATAAAAGGCACCAGCATCTCACAGCAGTTTTACTGGGTGCAGGATTTGCTGCACAAAAAACACATTCTGCACTACCTGCAATGCAAAGAAACCATCACCGGTACAACAACAAACAAAACCACCGCTGTAAACTTTGTACGCATTACCAACCTGCCTACCAGTAAATCAACCGTAATAAAACTGGCAGCCGCAGGCAGGCTGCGATGGAAAATAGAAAATGAAGGTTTTAATGAAGAGAAAAACAATGGCTATAACATGGAGCATCTTTATAGCCGCAAATCATTCAATGCACTACAGCATTATTACCAATGCATGCTGATAGCACATCTGCTCAATCAACTGCTGGAGCACACTTGCACAATAAAAGACCTGCTCATCCGCTTTAAAAAACTTACCCTGAAATATTTATGGCAGCAACTAATGGCAACCATGAAATACCAGCCACTCTGCACCGAAATACTAAACGCTATTGACAATAAAAAACATCAGGTAAGGCTGTTCTCTGGCTAACAGCGCCATAAGGAGCAAAGCCTCCGGGTGACAAGCCTGCACCTAAAACACAGGATTTTAATAACGATCTTAAACACCATAGCCCCACAAAACAACACTATAGCAATAACCAGCAGTCAACAAAATTGACTGATGGGCGGAGTCTTGCATATAATTTTATCGCAAGTAAAGCACG
>JAYTTM010000231.1:0-2179 GCA_043745055.1 Chitinophagaceae bacterium
TGTGCAGCAATGGTACCAACAATGGGTAGTTCTGTATCTTTTGCATCCCATAAATTATGATTGCGTTTGTACTGTTTGCGTACATCATGCAATGCATCCAACGCACCGGCTTTATCAAATTTATTTAAGCAAATTATATCAGCATAGTCAAGCATGTTTATTTTTTCCAGTTGAGAAGGCGCACCATATTCCGGTGTCATTACATACATACTGATATCTACATAATCTAAAATGGAAGCATCACTTTGCCCTACGCCGGCACTTTCTAAAATGATAAAATCGTATTCAGCTGCTTTGCAAATATCAATGGCTTCCTGTACATATTGGCTCAACGCTTTGTCGCTTTCCCTGGTAGCAAGGCTCCGCATATAAGCCCTGGGCGATGAGATGGAGTTCATCCTGATACGATCTCCCAGCAAGGCTCCGCCGGTTTTTTTCTTGGATGGATCAACGGAAATTACAGCAATGGTTTTGTTGGAATAGTTGCCCAAAAACCGTCGAACTATTTCATCTGTTACACTACTTTTGCCTGCTCCACCTGTGCCCGTAATTCCTAAAACAGGGATATTTTTTTGTGTGGTTAGTTGAGCGTTTTCGGTTGATGCCAGGCCGTTTTCTGCATTGGTTATTTGCCTGGCAATTTTTCTTACATCTTTTAACTCACCCAATGTCATAGCATTTTTGTAGTCGCCATTTCCATTAAGGTTATAGTCGCATAAAAGCAGCACATCTTCAATCATACCCTCCAATCCCATTCTTCTGCCATCATCCGGACTGTAAATTTTTGTGATACCATAATTATGTAATTCTTCAATTTCAACTGGTAAAATAGTGCCACCACCTCCGCCAAAAATTTTAATATGCCCACATCCATTTTCATCCAGCAAATCTTTCATGTATTTAAAAAACTCCACATGGCCGCCCTGGTAGCTGGTAATTGCAATGCCCTGTGCATCTTCTTCAATGGCACATTCTACAATTTCATGTACACTTCGGTTGTGGCCCAGGTGTATAATTTCTGCACCCTTGCTTTGCATAATGCGCCGCATAATATTGATGGCAGCATCATGCCCATCAAACAAACTGGCAGCTGTTACAATCCTTACTTTATTTTGTAATGAAAAAGACATAATTTTTTTTTTGAGACAGACATTTGTTCTTTGCCAAACATCGTTGTGTCACTCACTTGTACTGAATACCAATTTTCAACTAAACTAAATTTATCATTAACAATTATAAATGAAATAGCAGTAACAGAAAAAATAAGTAAACCGGGTGAATGCATGCAAACAATGAGTACAAAAGTACAGATAGCAAATGAAAAATAACAGTTGTTAGTTTTTTACAGAGGTGATCCCCTGGAACTAATCAGGAAATAGCGAACTCGTAGCAGATTAAAGTAATTTGGTGTGTCAAATGATTGATCATTGTAAAGTATTTTTTTAAGCACCATTCATTCTAAAAGTGAGTGCAGCAAAATCTTCTAAACTCAATGCCTCCGCTCTTTTATTAAAAATTTCATCTTGCAATACTTCAGGCGAAAACATGCCTTTAACAGCATTACGAAGTGTTTTACGGCGCTGGCCAAAAGCCGTTTTTACCAATAGTCTAAAAGATTTTTCGCTGGTATAATTTAAGTCGGTTTTTTTTCGCCTTAACCTAATTACGCCACTTTGTACTTTTGGCGGAGGCGTAAAGCATTCATTGCTTACATCAAACAAATAATCTACATGGTAAAAAGCCTGTATCAATACGCTCAAAACACCGTACACTTTGCTGCCTTCTTTGCTTGCAGCCCGCTGTGCTACTTCTTTCTGAAACATTCCGATTACAACAGGCACCCGGTCTCTCCAATCTAAAATTTTAAATAAAATCTGTGTAGAAATATTATAGGGAAAATTCCCAATCACTACAAATGGTTCATCAAAAGGGGCATCAATATCTAAAAAACTTTGTGCAATAATTTTATCTTTTAATACAGGATAATTTTTTTGCAGAAATGCTATTTTTGTATCATCTAATTCTACTGCTTTAAAATTTATAGCTGGTATTTTAATTAAATATTTTGTTAGGGCACCACCACCCGGACCAACCTCTAAAAGGTTGGTAAAACTGTCTTCTTTTAATGCATCAACAATTTGTTTTATGATACTTTCATCTTTTAGAAAATGCTGACCAA
>JAYTTM010000232.1:0-2178 GCA_043745055.1 Chitinophagaceae bacterium
GTCTATTTGTTTTACTTTTTTTGAAAGTGAATCCAAATTGTCTTCCAATCTGTTCATACGGTTATTTATAGAATAGCCTTTTAGCAAGTAATCTTTTAAAATTCGATTAGCCCAAATACGAAACTGTGTACCTTGTTTAGATTTTACACGGTAGCCAACTGATATAATTACATCGAGGTTGTAAAATACAATGTTGCGTTGCACATTTCTACCACCTTCGTTTTGAACTGTCAAGGATTCCTTGACAGTTGCCTCTTTCTCTAATTCATTTTCTTTAAAACAATTATTAATATGCAAACTAATATTTTGTTTTGTTTGATTGAAGAGCGTAGCCATTTGTTGTTGCGTCAGCCAAACAGTTTCTTCATCAAGCCGCACCTCAATATGTTCAGCAAGTTCGTTAGGTCGGTATAAGATTATTTCATCTTTCATTTTGTATTTCATTTTTTCAGTTGTCAAGGATTTCTTGATAACTCATTTTATTTGAATCGTTGTGTTTTTTGCAACAGTTGCTTATTGTGGAATGTGCAAAAAATGCACATTGCTTTTTTATATCAGTTCCAAAATTGAGTTCGTAATTAATGGATAATTGCCAATGGACAATGGATATTTATTTTTTTTGTGTTAGTTTTCATTGTCAATTATCAATTTTAAATTATCCATTACCACTTTGCTTTCTTCATCCAGGGCTTTCATTTCTTCCAAAATTTGTTGCGGTTGGCGTAAAGCAGCTTCTTCCTTTTTGTTGGGGTTTTTGGCACTTAAGTCAAAGGTATTTTGGTCAATATCTTTTACGTTTATTGTCCAGGAGTTTTCGGTATCAGGGGCATCCGCAAGGGAAGCCCTTACTTTTTGCAAGGCCACAAAGTCTGCCAAATCGTTTTCGTTCAGTGGGTTTGTTTTTCCTAAATTTCTATCTAAGTTCAGTTGGTAAAACCAAACTTTTTTGGTGCTGCTGCCTTTTTCAAAAAACAACACCACCGTTTTTACACCTGCACCTGTAAAGGTTCCGCCCGGCAAATCTAACACGGTATGCAGGTTGCAATTTTCAAGTATTAGTTTTCGTAAACTCACAGAAGCATTGTCGGTATTGCTCAAAAAAGTGTTTTTAATAACCACACCTGCTTTGCCACCTGCTTTCATAATTTTTATAAAATGCTGCAAAAACAAAGAGGCAGTTTCACCCGTTTTTATGGGGAAGTTTTGCTGCACTTCGGCTCTTTCTTTTCCGCCAAAGGGTGGGTTGGCAAGCACTATATCGTAACGGTCTTTTTCCTGTATGTCGGCAAGGTTTTCGGCAAGGGTGTTGGTATGCACAATGTTGGGTGCTTCCACTCCGTGCAAAATCATATTCATGGTGCCAATGATGTAAGCCAATGATTTTTTCTCCTTACCGTAAAATGTTTTTTTCTGTAAGGTTGCTACATCAGTAGTAGATAACCCATTTGGGCGGGGGTGAACCCCGCCCGTACCCCCGCCCGTACCCCCGACCGTGCCTCCGCCCGTACCCCCGCCCGTGCGGAGATAATCATAGGCTTCGCAGAGGAAACCTGCACTGCCTACAGCACCATCGTAAATGGTTTGTCCTATTTCGGGGGCTACCACTTTTATTATGGTTCTAATCAAAGGTCGTGGCGTATAGTATTCGCCACCATTGCGCCCTGCGTTGCCCATGTTTTTAATCTTGTCCTCGTAGAGGTGGCTCATTTCGTGCTTTTCAGCGTGGGTTCTAAAACGCAGTTCGTCAATGCGGTTTATTACTTCTCTTAAATTGTAGCCGCTTTGAATGCGGTTTTTTAGTTCACTAAAAATTTCTCCAATTTTATATTCAATGGTATCTGCACTTTCAGCATCGGCCTTAAACTTTTTGAGGTAAGGGAAGAGTTTAATATTTACAAAGTCAGAAAGGTCGTCACCTGTTAAAGCTGTGTGGTGATCAAGAGCCCCCTCCCGGCCTCCCCCCAAAGGGGAGGAGATTTTGGGTGCTGCCCATTTGCTCCATTGATATGCTGCGTCAATAATGTTGGTGTAAGCTTTGCCGGTAAGTTCTGCTGCTGTGGCTTTGTCTTTTTCAAGGTCATCCAAATATTTAAGGAACAAAACCCAAGAAGTCTGTTCTACATAATCTAATTCACTTCCACAACCTGCGTCTTTGTGTAGTATGTCGTCTATATTTTT
>JAYTTM010000233.1:0-2177 GCA_043745055.1 Chitinophagaceae bacterium
AATAATAAATCTTTCAAGTCCATTTAGTATAAAATAAATACCTGTGATGGTTCCTGCAATTTTGATCCTTTTTCTTACAGACCAGAGAGAGAAAAACAACAACAGGTTAAGGGCAGTTTCGTAAAATGGTGTTGGAAATACAGGAACAGGTAGTGCTCTGTTATGATCATCCTTTAAAGAGGCAATCACAATTCCATCATTATTTACATTTTGAGGGTAACTGTAAGCAACCATCCATGTAGGTAAAAAAGCGGGTGCCTTTAAATTTCTTGAAGGTACTTTATCCAGACTGCTACTTTTTCTATCTGTCACTACCACAATTTGTGCAGAACCAGGATCTAGCACAGCACCTTGCAAAAAATAAGTTGAATATTTTGAAAGCTGGGCCTGGTATTCTACTGGCGTAACTTCTACAGCCTTACCATCCGGACCGGTAATATATGCGCTGTTATATACCCCCCAATCACCGTCTCCTGCTACCTGACAGCCAATTCTGCCTACAGCATAAGCCAGTAACATAGCTGGAGCAATGGCATCTACCAAATGAATTACACGGATGTTTTTTCTGATAGCATACACAATTAAAGCGATGGCAGCAACTATCAATCCGCCGTAAAATGTTAAACCTCCGGCAGAAAAAATTCGATCGATTGGGTGTTGAATAAACTCATCCCAATTTTCAAAATTATCAAATAGCTTGGCGCCAATAATACCAAACACCAGCGAGATAATAACGATATCTCCTACTCTGTCATGAGGCCAGATTCTCACCGGCCTTTGCTCCGGTATTTTCAATTGTTGCTTTTTTTTCTCCCACCATTTTAATCCTGCAAGCAGCAAGCCCAATGCTAATCCTGCCGCTAGGTTACCTTCGTAAGAAAAAATATAAGCAGGTGGAGTAACTGAATCAGGCTTATTAAATAATAAACCAACCAATTTATATCCAAAAATAAATCCGGTTAAAAAGTTAAAGAAAATATCCCAGATAGATGCTGGCTTACCAACTGTAATAAACTCTTCTCTCGGAAATAACAGGCCCTGTTTTTCCTTACGTTTTAATTCGCTTGAAATAGCAATGGCAGAAACAATAAAACCCATTGCAACCATTAAACCGAACGTATTTAAAAAACTAAGCGGTTTCCACTCAACGCCAAACCAGTCTTTAAAAACATAATATAAGTTGGGATACATAGTAAAACTGAAAGGTTAAAAAATATATGATTCGCAAGTTATCTATTCTGCTTCAATAATACTTAACAGTATATTGGATATTGAATTATAGTAAGCAATAATACAAATAATAAAGACAGCTGCTGTGTTAAGTTATATTAAAAACTAAGGTTAAACACAAACACGGTAAATAAAAAAAGTCCTGTAACCTATAGCTACAGGACTTTTTATTCAATTTAATATCTTAATTGCAATATTGATCAAATGCACCAATCAGGTTCTCAGCAATCATCTGTGCACTGCGACCTTCAATATTGTGCCTTTCTATAAAGTGCACCAACTGGCCATTTTTAAACAACGCAATGGAGGGAGATGAGGGAGGATAAGGCAACAAATGCTCCCTGATTTTTTTTACTGCGTCTACATCAAATCCTGCAAAACTAGTAGCTAAATGATCGGGCTTTTTTTCGCTGTTTTGTACTGCCATTAAAACACCTGGCCTTGCAGTACCTGCGCTACAGCCACATACTGAATTTATAACTACCAGTGTAGTTCCTTCTCCTGTGATGGCAGATTCAACTGCTGAAGAAGTTAACATCTCGGCAAAGCCGTTTTCTGTTAATTCTTCTTTCATTGGTATTACTATTTCTGCTGGATACATATACTTTACTTTTTTTTGAGCCACAAAAGTACAGACAAGCTTTCAAAAAAATAGTAGCAAATACCAATCTGAAAAAAAATATCACATTTCACAAGTCACCCATTTTTAAAAACAAGCAACAGCATTTAGGCAAATCAACATAATTATTACCGTACTTTATCGCAAATATAGGCCATAATGGCATTTAAAATAAGCAGTAAGCGCCATAATGTCGTAATTAAGTAGGCGACAAGCCATCTTTACAGATTATAAACGACTGGAACATATTTTGAACAATTTTATCCAATATTATTAACCAACAAAAAATTATAAAAATGACACTCGTAAAAGTTAACAACCCAATTGC